>CBDUZY010000039.1:0-11891 GCA_965371825.1 uncultured bacterium | reverse complement strand
CCCGCTGCGGCCATTCCTCTGGCGAGCGGATGGGCTAACGAGAGTCCCGTCCTGCTCTACGGGGAGGATCGAGCCTCCGGGCTGACGGTTCGCCCACTCCGCTTCGTCGGCGACAAGTGGGAGTCCGTGTCTCTATTGCTCGACGAGAGCCACGAGCCGGTGATCCTGTCCGACCCATCCGGTGTATCATTCTTCAACGGCAACATAGCGGTGGCGCGGCTCGACGACCAAGGAACCGTGCAAATCGGGCAGTGGTCGACCGATGGCGGCGGACAGCTCGAGCCGCTCGTCAAAGTAGACGCTTTCACACGGGAAAGTCAGCTGCGAGCCAACCGCCTCGTGCGGAGCATCGTGCCGTGGATCGTGCTGGCGGCCTTGCTTGGGTTCGTGTTTGTGTGGAGGCGCGAAAGCGTCGTTCAGACAGTCCCTCTCGGATCCAACTGGACCATCGCTCGACTCCAGCATCGCGCCGGGGCATTGTTCATCGACATAACCATTATCTCGCCGCTGTGGGCACCGGCTGTGTTCGCCCTCTGGCGAACCGGCGCTCCGGAGCTACCCGCCATGGAACAGCTCATGGCAACCGGCGGCGAGGCGCCGCCCGCGATGATCTGGATGCCCGCGATCATCGGGGCGATCCTCGGTGTGTATGCGACGATCTTCGAGGTGGCGATGGGAGCGACGCCGGGCAAACGTATCACCGGCTGTACGGTAGTGGGTCAGGATGGAGAGCGATGCGGGGTCGCGGCGATCCTCATCCGCAACGCGGTGCGAGCCCTCGAGTTCCATTTCGCCGCCGTCGCGATACTCGTGCTTCTCACGCCTAACCGTCAGCGACTCGGCGATATACTCGCACGTACGTTGGTGGTCCAAGCTGCGCCCGCCCCGCCGCCGACACCGCAGAGTCCAAACTGCGACGAGGAGGCGTAGCCTACCGGCAGCGGCACGGCGGGTTGCGAACGGCTCGCCACGCGGTACGTCGTTTCGTAGAATCCCGCAGCGGTCACCCGAGGACCATTCGATGCAGGGGACTACGCCTGAGCCTGCCAAGGCGTAAATGAGCTCGCCGGTGTAACCCGCCGGCTGAATCGGCCCAGAAGGCAGGATAAGTGAGCACACTCCTCCATGGCAGCGTGGGCGTACAACTCCAGTAGCACGGCATGGACGCGGCGGGTGCTGATGGTCGTTCTGTTCGCGGTTGCTTTCGGGTACGTCGAGTCCGCCGTAGTAGTCTACCTGCGGACCATTTACGATCCGAGCCGCGCGTCTCTACACCCCGATCGCCCAGCAGGGTCGCTTCTGCCGCTTATCACGCTCGAGGAGCTGCGCGCGGACGATCCGCTTCACACAAGACGCCTGGGCATCGAACTCGGACGCGAGCTGGCCACGTTGACCATGCTCGCGGCTGTCGCCGCGCTCGCGAGACGTCGCCGCGGCGAGTGGCTGGCCATGTTCATGATCGCATTCGGAGTCTGGGACATAGTCTACTACATCGGGTTGAAGGCGATGATCGGTTTCCCGGCGTCGCTCTTGACCTGGGACATCCTGTTTCTATTGCCGGTGCCCTGGTTAGGACCCGTGCTGGCGCCGGTGATAGTGTCCGTGAGCATGATCTGCGCAGGGCTGGTTCTTCTGGACCGCTGCGGGCGCGGCCGTCCCCTACGGGCCGGCTGGCCTCATTGGTGCGGCATCGTCATGGGCGGACTCATCATCATCCTCAGCTTCTGCGAGGATTATTCGCTTACCATGAAGGGAGGCCTGCCCGGGCCCTTCAACTGGTACCTTTTCGGCGTCGGGGAATTGACCGGACTGACCTCGTTCGCCCATGCTTTGAAATCGAAGGCTCGCGGAACTGCCGCAAGGCGGACATAGGTCGCGGCAAACTCGGATCGCGCCTTGCGCCCCGACCGCCTTCCTCGGGAGCGATCGGCCCGGTCCCAGGCAGCTCGTGCGTTGAAGACGGAGAACTCGCCGGCCCCATCCGGGTCTATCCGGCTTTATCCGGCTCCATCCGGTCCCAGCAGCCTTGCAACCACCGGTTGAAGGGCTCTGACCCTCCGGGTTGACGGAAATGAAACCATGCATATAACCGCTTAACCGCGGCTCCAAGGGGCAAGCGACCCTCAGCCGACCCCAAGCGAGATGGAACTCGGAGGCCGTCAGACGATGACCGGTGCCAAGCAGCTAATCACGGCGGAGAGATTCGACGCTGTGTTGTTCGATCTCGACGGGGTCCTGACCGACACCGCGCAGATTCACGCCGACTGTTGGAAGCGGACCTTCGACGAGTTCCTGCGGCACCGCGCCGACGAGAACCGCGAGCCCTTTCAGCCCTTCGAGATCGAAACCGACTATAGGAATCACGTTGATGGAAAGCGTAGGCTCGAGGGCGTCAGGGACTTCCTAACATCCCGCGACATCCACTTGCCCGAGGGTAGCCCCGACGACTCACCGGACCGAAGGACGGTGTGCGGTCTGGGAAACCGCAAGAACAATATGGTTAATGAGGCGATCCGGTCGGGCCGAGTCAGAGTCTACGATAGTTCCATCGCTCTGGTGCATCGGCTTCAGGCTGCGGGAATCCGAACGGCGGTTGTGTCGTCCAGTCGAAACTGCCAGGCGGTCCTGCGAGCTGTCGGAATCGCCGAGTTGTTCAAGGTGGTGGTCGACGGTGAGGTAGCCGCCGACCTGAACCTACCGGGGAAGCCCGCCCCGGACACGTTCCTCGAAGCCGCCCGGCGGCTCGCTGTGGAACCGACCCGCGCCGTCGTCGTCGAGGACGCGATCGCGGGCGTCCAATCGGGTCGCGCCGGAGGTTTCGGGCTCGTCATCGGTGTGAATCGCAAGGCCGACGCCGACGCCCTCCGTAAGAACGGCGCGGATATCGTCGTCGCCGACCTGGGCGAACTAATGGAGTGAACGATCACCGTGGACGTGGTCGCTCCGCTTTTCGGTATCCGCCTCACCTTCGCCCGAAAAAGGAGCGTCCCCGAGAGTATCGAACCAAGAAGGTGTGAACATCCATGATCCACCGAGAGCACATCCAACCCCCCGCGTACGTCTACCCTCTTGATGAATGGAGGATGCTCGAGAAGCGGTTCTATCCCCGCTTCCTGGCGCAGACCGAGTCGATCTTCGCCACGGCCAACGGGTACTTGGGATTGCGCGGCACCTTCGAGGAAGGGGAACCGGCCTCACAAGGCGGGACCTTCGTCAACGGCTTCTACGAGTCCTGGCCGATTGTGTACGGCGAGGAAGCGTACGGATTCGCCAAGACCGGTCAGACCATCGTCAACGTGACGGATGCCAAGATAATCAAGCTCTACGTCGACGACGAGCCCTTCTTCCTTCCCACGGCGAACTTGACGCTCTTCGAGCGGGCCCTCGATATGAAGAACGGAACTCTCGATCGTGAACTTCTTTGGGAAACACCCTCCGGCAAGCGCGTGTCGATCAAGTCCCGACGGTTGGTGTCGTTCGCCCAACGGCATCTGGCCGCGATATCGTACGAAGTGACGGTACTGAACGCCGCTGCGTCAGTGGTCCTCTCCTCGGAGTTGGTTTACGATCACAATCCGCCGTCCAACGCCGGGGATCCGCGCCGGGCCGCCGGACTCGCGGAAAGAGCGCTGGTCCCGAAGGTTAATTACATCCGGGATCGCCGGATCGTGCTGGGCCACACGACGGCCCACAGCAAGATGTCACTCGCATGCGCCATCGACCACGAGCTCGAGGCGGACTGTCGCTATTCCACCGACGTTCACAGTTCGGATGACTCGGGAAAGGTCGTCTTCTGCATCGACGCGAAACCTGGAGTACCCGTGCGGCTCTCGAAGTACATCACCTACCACACCTCACGCCACGCAGCACCGCAAGAGCTCTGCGAACGCGCCGAACGTACGCTCGATCGCGCGGTGTCCGCCGGTTTCGAGAAGCTGGCGTCGGACCAGCGCGAGTACATGGACGACTTCTGGCGGCGTAGCGACGTCGAGATCGAGGGCGATCCGGCGATCCAGCAGGCCATTCGTTTCAACCTGTTTCACATCCTTCAGGCGGTCGGCAGAGCGGAGGGCAGCGGTGTACCGGCCAAGGGACTGACCGGAAGGGGATACGAGGGTCAGTACTTCTGGGACACCGAGATCTACGTTCTGCCGTTCCTGGTTTATACGGCTCCGCGCATCGCCAGGAACTTGTTGAAGTTCCGTTACAGCTTCCTCGACAAAGCGAGGGAGCGCGCCGGAGAAGTCAACCAGAAGGGAGCCCTGTTTCCCTGGAGGACTATCAACGGAGAGGAGGCGTCGGCCAACTACGCGGCGGGAACCGCCCAGTGTCACATCAACGCGGACATAGCTTACGCCCTGCAGAAGTACGTGAACGCTACGGGAGACGACGAGTTCCTTCACGGTCCCGGCGTCGAGATGCTCGTCGAAACCGCCCGGTTCTGGATCGACCTTGGCTTCTTCTCCGAGCGAACCGGTGGCCAGTTCTGCATACACGGCGTGACGGGACCGGACGAGTACAACACCGTCGTGAACAACAACATGTACACGAACATGATGGCCCGGGAGAATCTCCGGTACGCGGTGTCATCGATCCGAGCGCTGGAAGCCGAGCATCCGGCGCGATTCGCCGCCCTCGCCCACGAACTCAAGCTGGATCACGGAGAAATCGACGAGTGGAAGCAAGCGGCGGACAACATGCACATCCCTTATGACGAGGGAATGGGAATCCACCTTCAGGATGACACTCTGCTGGACAAAGAAACCTGGGACTTCGCCAACACGCCGGCCGACAAGTATCCCCTACTCCTGCACTACCACCCGCTTGTCATTTACAGACATAGAGTGATCAAACAAGCGGACGTCGTCCTGGCCACGTTCCTTCTGTCGCATGAGTTCTCTCCGCAACAGAAGAAGGCGAACTTTGATTACTATGACCCCCTGACAACCGGCGACTCGTCACTCTCCGTCGGAATACAGAGCATTCTGGCATTCGAGATCGGTTATCTGGAAAAGGCCGAGCAATACGCCCGATACGCACTGCTCATGGACGTGAGCGACGTCGGCGGCAACGTCAGGGACGGTTGTCACATCGCCTCCATGGGCGGAGCATGGATGGCCATCGTGTACGGTTACGCCGGTATGCGCGACAACGGAGGCTCTCTATCGTTTGATCCCAGAGTCCCGGAGAAGATCAACAGGCTCCGCTTTCGCCTGACTCTCCGCGGCCAACTGATCGAGGTGGACATACAGAGAGAGTCAGTGACCTACTCGCTTCTCGAAGGTGACGGCCTGGAGATCCGACACCAAGACCGAGAGGTCAAGCTCGCACCGGGTTCACCCGTGTCCATCCGTTCCGAACGGCTCCTGTAGAGGTTCATCGCGAAGCCCCCCCGAGGAGAGTCGCCGCGACCGTGTCTTGCACTCGGCACCCAAGCAGACACAATATCGCCCCGAAGGCTTAATACCGGACCGTGCGGCACGTGCCGACCGTCTACGACGGACCTCGCGGGATACCCCCTATGTTGACCGCGGAGCTAACCCTCCCGGTCCCGCGGGTGTCTACAAGGTAAGGAATCGACCGAGTTGGATACCGAGGTGGTCCAGACCAGTGCTACGGGCTCCCACTCCGAGGCGGCTGAGGCGGACCTGGTTCGCCTCGCCCGGGAGGGGGACGCCGGGGCGTTCGGACAGCTCGTGCGACGTTACCAGCGCCGAGCGGTCTCCGTGGCGTACCGGCTCCTTGGCAACATCGCGGACGCCGGCGACGTGAGTCAGGACGCCTTCGTCCGGGCCTACCAGAACCTCGGGCAACTCGACGATCCCTCGCGATTCGGCGGCTGGCTTATGCGGGTTGTGAGCAACCTGGCGCTCAACTACCGGCGATCAAGAGCGAGCCGGGCGGCTGGATCGCTGGACGACGCTCTGGCGGTTTCCGCCCCGATGCGCCGCCCAGCGACGGGGTTGCGGATGACCTCCCCCGAAGGGGAAGACGGCGGAGCCCTGTCGGACGAAATGCATCGGGCGGTGAGCGACGCCCTGGAGCGGCTTCCCGACAAGCAGCGCCTCGCCCTGATCCTGTTCAGCGTCGAGGGCCTGCCGCAAAAGGAGGTAGCCGAGATCCTGGAGTGCAGCGTGGAACTGGTGAAGTGGAATGTGTTTCAGGCACGCAAGAAGTTGAAGGGGCTGCTGGAGCCTCATCTTTAGGAGCCAACCACAAAGGGCGCCGAACAGGTGTGGCACCGGTTTCTAACCGGTGAGAGCACGACGATGACGACCGACGACTACAACCCTACCGATCCAGAGTTCGTGGTCAGCCGCGAGATTGACGGCGACTTGTCGGAGGACGAACGTCGGCGGCTCGATGAGGCCCTTGCCGGTTCGGCGTCGCTTCGGGCTCAGCGTGACAAGCTGCGCGCCCTTGACGCGCTCGTGAGCAAATGGGCGAAGCGACATGCGGACCTGGATTGGGAGACTCATGGAAGGCTCGTCGGCGCTGACCTCACGGGTGAAACCGACGACGGGAAGCTGAAGGAGGTCGACCGCCTGCTGGACGGGTGGAGCCGGCGAACCGAGAGCGTCGACAGCGACGCATTCGCAACCGCGGTCATGGCTCGCATCGCCCCGCAACGCAAACGGCCGATGCTGCGCCGTATGATCTTCCGCCTTGGCGTGCCCGTCGCGGCGGCGGCGCTCTTGGCTGTCGGCGTGACCGCCCGGTTTTGGTTCGCCGCTTCGCTCGAGCCCGTAGCAAGAGTGACAATCCGTCAGCCTGCATACGTGCAGACTGCGACGGACAGCGGTGCCGCACCAATTGTCGTGGTCTCCTTTGCCCGAATCGCCACCGGAGCGTCGGGAGCTGCACAGGGGTCCCCGGGCATCAGCTACATGACACTCGGGGCGGAACCGTTGGTTGGATCGTGGGATTATAGCGCCCCGCTTTGACATGAGCCGCTTTACGCAACAGGACGAGACTGGAGTCCGCTAATGATGACTTTGATGTTGATTCAGGTGTCCGCGCTTGCGGGTATGGCCGCAGCGGCACCTTTCCTCGATACGCGGGCCCTGATCGAGCAAGCGCTGGATGAACCCACCAGAATCACGCTCACAAGCATCAGACTCGGTGAGGCTGTCGAGGTCATCACCGAGCAGACGGGCGTGCGAATCGTCATGGCGCCGGATGTCATGGGCCTGACACCACAAGGCGCGGACACGCTCATCACGGAAGTCGACATCGCTAACATCTCGCTTCGCGACGGATTGACGCGGCTGTTCACGCCGCTGGGCATGACCTTTGTCGTCGAGAGCGATCACATAGCCGTCCTGCCGCATGAAGCACTGCTGGGGCTCGGGCGGGCGGCAACCTGGGAGGAGCTCGAGACCTTGGCTTGGCTTTCGTCCATATCCCCCGGGCTCGATGAGCAGGACCTGACGAGCCTGCAGTCGCGAACGCAGTTTCATGTGCCCGTGCCTGTTACGTGGAAACTCCTCGCCGGCGCCATTCGCAACGTCGGAGCGGGTTCGGGCGATGAGGTGCTCACCGTGGCGTGCAGAGCGATGGGATGGGGATGGTCGCTTGCGGATCGGTGGATCGTCGTGGCCCCACTGGAGGAGCACATTCTTCGTCGCCTTCGACAGCGCATCACCATCAGAATGAGGAACCGGACGCTCCATGAAGTGATGAATGCCGTGGGAAACGCCGTGAACGTGCGCGTCCGAGCGGAGGCAGGCGCCCTGGTCACTCTTCCACCGCAGATACAGAGAAACTTCTCGCTGGACGTTCACCAGCGAACCGCCGAGCAGGCTCTCGATGAGATCGCCGCGTACACCGGACTGGGTTATCTCATCGATCCCGGAGGCGTGATGTTCTTTAGACCGACCGGCCACGGTGGACCACCACCGGACACTGCGATCCGACCGTCCGGAGCGATCACCCTTTCCGACCCCTACGTGGGCAAAATGGTCGTCCCACTCGAAGACGGCCAGTACATGGAATGGTTAATCCGCCAATCCGAACTGCCGGAGGACCTCCGCGGGATGCGTAAGCGCGACCTCGCGGAAGGTTTCAGGACGCTGCGCCACCGACGAGCCGCAGCCCCGGGCGAGGGGCCGTAGACGCTTCAGCTTCGCCCAACGTCCCCCGTCCGCCCTTGTACAGGGGTGTGCTCAATCGTGGCCGCCGCCTTCTTGGGTACTTATCTCTACTCGTTCGTCGTGTGTGGCGTGGGATGGCTCCGGAGAGCATGAACTCAGGTCGGGCGATGCCCGACGGAACGTCACCCAGTCCGCCGATGTCGGGCCGAGCCCGACCTACCCGGCTGGGAAGCTCGCATGCTGGGGCCGATCCAGCGTAGAAGATGTGCAAACGCTACGGCGGGCGCCGTATGTTTCGTCTCTGGCCCCCCTCCCCCTCACGTTCTTGGCTACCGGCCTCCCTGGAAGTGTTGCGAGAATCGGTGGTTTCACGGGGTTCTTTCCGGCCCGTGCCAACCGGAGTCCGTCCACCTACCTTCTTTCTTACTGGACCTACTGAGCACGGGCGGTAGAGTATTGCCCCGGCGCGGTCCGGGCCACATCGTGGCTGGACCACGACGGCGAAAAGGCCGGTCCCGAAGGGTCGCATCGCCTTCGCAAGGATTGCGACCTGCACCCGTTCGGAACCTCAGCTCGGGCAGGTTCTCGCAGATGCCAAGGAGTGCGTGTTCGTGGAGCTACCCACGCGCCAAAAGGGCGATGAGCATACGAAGGCCGGAGAGTATCCGGCGCTGCGCCGGAGGATTCGGTCTGCGGCGGCGTGCCTGAGCATCCCCACCGCTGTCGTCTACGCGTTCGACAAGCGAACACGATTGCTGCCTTACTATTTCAG
This sequence comes from uncultured bacterium, assembly GCA_965371825.1. Lineage (GTDB taxonomy): Bacteria > Planctomycetota > Phycisphaerae > UBA1845 > UBA1845 > JAJRUK01. The sequence continues at coordinate 3,026 of CBDUZY010000039.1, read as the reverse complement.
CAGCCATCGCATGGCCCCGGCAGGTCCGCGCGCAGTGGGTGCCGCGTTGCACGATTCGGGCCTGGTTAAGACACGCATCGTCGTGCAACAGTGGAATCCGAACTTCCGCCCAAGCCGCGCCAGGCTCGACGGCGAGCCCATCGAGATGCTGCTCGTTTCAAGCATGCAGATTCACGCCGAGCAAGCCTATCGCCTGGTTGCAGACGCTTGCACAACACCTCCACGGCGACGTCCGCTCATCGTCGTCGGCGGTCCCAAGGCGATCTACGAGCCGTGGGATCTGTTCGAGATCGGCGCCGATCCGAATGTCAGCGCGGACATCGTGGTTACCGGGGAAGAGTTCGTCTTGATGCAGCTTGTCGAGGTGTTGCTTACCTATCGGGGGGCACGCGGGACAATGCGCGAGGCCTTCTACGGTGCCCGCCGCGATGGCGCGCTGGTGGACATCCCCGGCTTGGTGTACCGCCGGGACGACGCCATCGACGCCCCTCTGGTCACAACGGGAATCCAACGACTTGTTGAGGACTTGGACGAGATGCCGCACCCGTTGATCGGGTTCACGCTGCTGGAGCGTCCCCATCGAGGCCGCGAACTTAAACCTCAGCCACTGCCCACGTCGCGTGTTAGACGACACTCTCCAATCGGCTCGCTGACGATCACTCATGGCTGCAAGTTCAACTGCGACTACTGCCCGATACCGGCGTACAACCAGCGGACCTACCGTCGCAAGAGTGGTGAACGAATCGTGGAGGAGATGCGTCAGTTGCGCGAGCAGCTCGGCATCAAGTATTTCTTCGGTACGGACGACAACTTCTTCAACGATCGCCCGGCGGTGGAGCAGATGTTCGAGACGATGTCGCGCGCGACGATCGCCGGTAGGCCCCTTCGCAAGGCGGTTCGCTGGGGCACGGAAGCAACCGAGTTCGACACCTGGAAAAACCGTGACCTGCTGAGGCCCGCAAGGAGATCCGGCTTACGGGCGCTCTGGCTGGGTATCGAGGACCTCACCGCGACACTCATCAGGAAGGGCCAGTCCGACAATAAGACGGCGGACCTGTTCGCGCTCATGAACAAGACCGGCATCTGCCCGATGCCCATGCTGATGCACCACGACGGCCAACCGCTCTACACGCGGAAGGGTTTGTACGGGCTGCTCAACCAGGTGGGATTCCTGCGTAGCGCCGGGGCCGAGAGCATGCAGGTGACGATCCTGGCGCCGGCAGTGGGCACACGTTCGTACGAGTCGTGCTTCGAGAAGGGGTTAGTCTTCGATACGGTCGGCGGCAAACCGGTTCTTCAGTACCGCCACGACGGGAATCACGTGGTCGCCTCGTCGTTGCCCAAGCCGTGGCGGACACAACTCAACGTGCTCCTGGCTTACGCTGCATACTACAACCCCGTCAACTTCGGCCGCTCGCTGCTGCGCCCATCCAACAACCTGTACCTAGCCGGGGTCTGCGATCAACTCATCGGCATGATGGGACTGGTCAAGACGGCGATCCCCTCCGCCGCGTGGTCGTATCGCCTGTGGCGAGGCCCCATCACGCGCAAAACAAGCCCGCCCGGATCGAAGTCGCTGATCGACGTATCTCCGACCCGCGAGGGACACGTCGACTCGACGCCGCAAACGGCTCGCAAGTCTGAACCGGTCCAACTGGGCAGGGGCCACGAGTAACACCACCCGCCACCCACACGAGCTGTCGGGACTCGGGCGTTCGTCGGCGGCGGCGGTCCGGACATACCATCCAGAATTCCCTTTCCACGTTCTCGACGCGGGCGCGGACCCTGGTAGACTCCTGACGCCAAGCTGTGGTCTCATGAGGAGCTTCCGCCTTTGTCGACAAAACGCCGCATCGTTGTCGCCGGCCTCGACGCTCCGATCTCCTCGATTGTGAACGAGTGCCTGCCGTCCGATCACTTCGACATCGCGGAATTCGACGAGACCGCAAGCGTGGCTTCAACGGCCCATGTCGACCTGGTGATCTTCTACGCGCCGAAGGACCTGGAACAGACTCAGGCACTCTGCGCGACGCTGCGGTCGCGAGTGAGCCGGAGTGCCCCGCTGCTTTGCTGCGCCGACCGGTACGTCTACCCTCTCATCGGGCACCTCATTGGCAACGCCGTGCAGAGTATGATTATGATGCCGTTTGACGCTCGTGAACTTCGGCAGAAGCTTGACGAGCTGGATCTCGGATTCTAGGTGGGACGCGCCGCGTTCGCGGATGGCGAGAATGTGACCAACATGGACGAGAAATCGAAGATCTTGAATCTCTTGGCCCACGCACCTAAAGACGCAGGCGCGCTGTCTGCGCGGCTCGGCATTCCCCGGAACACGCTGTTTTCTCTGCTCATGAAGATGGAGAAAGAAGGCCTGATCGAGTGGAGGAACCAGGAATGGGCGGTGAAGCCGTCATCCGATTCTAAGCTGAGGGATCTCCCGGAGACAAGCCATCCGTCCGAAGGGGAATCAGATGCCTGAATGCGAAGGATGCCGTAAGGATGAGACGGATCACGAAGTGCTCGAAGACCGGGCAGTGGTTGGGCGAGACATGCGTGCCTGGTTTGAGGACGCCGCAGGTGCAGGCACCGCCGGCCTCGTCCACCGGCGACCAGGTCGAAGAGGGTGACGTTCTCGCCGCCCTCTTCAACGACAACGGGACATGCGAGATTGTGGCGCCTGCATCGCGGTCCTCATCTCGTTACGATACGACGAAGGTGATACCGTCAGCTCGGAGGCGGTGTTGGCAATGATCCAAACGGATCGATGATATGACCGTCCGGGCGGACGGTAGGAGCAACACATGGCGCAAGATGGCTGGCTGGAATTGCCGGAGCACGTCGTGGTCAAGATTCAGAAGGTTCTCGGCATCAGCGCTTCGTCGCTGCCGGAGCACGACCTGGTGAGTATCATCGAGGACTTGTGCGATACCGCGTTGATGTTCGACCGGGAAGAGCGCGGCAACGAGCAGCCCGAAGAACAGAAGGACTCGGGGGTGACAACAGGCGGCGCCGCAACTCAGCCATCA
>CBDUZY010000038.1:0-11930 GCA_965371825.1 uncultured bacterium | reverse complement strand
ACCTCGTGAAGCGCGTGGTGATGGCCCCGCACGTTCAGGACTACGCGATCCGCGTAGCCATGGCGTCGCACCCCGGCGGACCGTTCGCGATCGAGGCGACCAACAAGTACGTTCGCTGGGGCGTGAGCCCGCGGGCCGTGCAGTCGCTCACCCTCGGGGCGAAGCTGCGAGCCCTGCTCGACGGGCGCTTCAACACGGCGTTTAGCGACGTGCAGTTGAACTTCCTGCCGGCCATGCGCCACCGCGTGCTGCTCAACTTCGAAGGTGAAGCCGAAGGCATCAGCACGGACGAGGTGCTCAAGGAGATTCTGGAAAAGACGCCGACAATGGCCGAGGCCGCGGCGTAGGCGTGAATGCGGAATGGTGAACGTCCGGCGCCGAGGAGCGAGTTACTGATGCAGAGACGAGCACCGCTCAACCTGAGCCGCGGGCTTCAGCCCGCGCGGTTTCCCAGTGACTAAGTGCCACAACGGAGTTAACCATAATTGACGAGAGTGAGACTGTGGTGAGTGTGAGTGCAGTTGTCCCATCCGATTCGTTGCGAGACGTCTTCACGGCGGACGTTCTGGCGAGACTGCGGAAGGGCAAGAGCGCCTCAGAGCCACTGCGTTGGCGAGTGAATGTGCTTGAAGCTTGCGGACCGATGCCGACCGACCGGAGGAAGGCCGCGGTCGTTGCCACCAGGCGCGCCTGGAAAGCCGCGTGGGAGGTGTATCTTTCGGCCGCGTTCGCCCGAGGACTCTTCGGCGGTACTCCAGGAAGGGACCTTCGCGGGAAGTTGACGGGCGTCAACGACGATAACTTTCGCGGCGCTATGGCAGAGTGCTTGGCGTGTTGGTTCTTGACCGCCCGACTGAGGTTCCTCGTTAGTCGTGCACGGTCGGCGCAGCCCAAGCGAACCCTGGATATGCAGGCCGAGCTGGGCGATCTGACCGTCAGTGTCGAGGTTAAGGCCCCGTGCCGCGAACTCCCACCCACTGGAAGTCTGACGTGGGGAGATGAGGCGGATAAGATTGGTCAGTGCGTCAAGAAAGCAGATGAGCAGTTCTCGACCGGGCAACCTAATCTGCTTGTCATTGCGCCAATCCTGCCAATGCCGATGTTCCAAGATCGGGGGGATCTAGTTAAGGCCATGTTCGGCGAGAGCGAAATCGTGTTCCCAGTGTTCAGGGCGGATGGAACGGCGGTCGTCGATCCGCCGACGAGGACGGAATTCCGTCAGACGGGCAAGTTCTTGCGCACCAAGCACGCGTCCGGGCGCCCGCTGAAACCAAGTGGCCTTCCGGACTATCGCAGGATTAGCGCGGTGCTCTGCATCGAGGAAACGCTGGAAGACAAGTATGGCCACCCGTTCCCTTTTGTGTGGGCGCACCTAGACGACGAGACTCTTAAGGAGAATTGGCCCATCGTTCAGCGGAAGTACAAGCGCTGGGAGAGCCGTGAGAACGAAACCTACGTAACGCATAAGGCGATGGTCCTCCATAACCCGCACGCCCATCATCCGATACAGGAGGACGTTTGGGACGAATGCCCACAGCTAGTCCCGCGCGAGGGTGTGATGACCTGGACTGATGGATATGACAGTCGCATGTGAGACACCGGGCGGGCTGAAGCCCGCGGCTCAGACAGAAGGCAGACAATGTCTCGCTAGACGGGCAGAGTGTGCAAGCGTATGGCAGTGCTAGAACGAACAAAGAACGACGAACTGCTCGACCCGGAGTTCATGGTCAAGCTCGACCGGCTGGCGCTTATCAGCCGGAAGATCTTCGCGGGGAAGATGCGCGGCGAGCGCCTGACGAAACGCCGCGGCGAGTCGGCCGAGTTCGCCGACTACCGCAACTACGTGGTCGGTGACGACCTGCGGTTTCTGGACTGGAACGTCTACGCCCGCCTGGAGAAGCTCTTCGTCAAACTGTTTCTGCAGGAGGAGGACCTTCACGTCAGCGTTCTGCTCGACGTTTCCAAGAGCATGGACTGGGGCGAGCCGAACAAGGGTCTCTACACCCGGCGGGTCGCGGCCGCCATCGCCTACATCGCCCTGACGAACTTCGACCGACTCAGCCTCTACGCCTACTCCGACGGTCTGCAATACGAGCTAACGGGCGTGCGTGGGCGGCGGTGGATGTTCAAGGTCATGGACTTCTTGACCAAAGTGACTTACGACGGCGGCAGCAATTTGGCCGCGACCGGAAAACAGTTCGCCATTCGTCATCCCCAACCGGGAGTCGTTCTCGTGCTCAGCGACTTTTTCGAGAAGGGCGGTTACGAGGAGGGTCTTCGTTACCTGCTGGGTCGCAACTACGATCTGTACGCGGTTCAGACACTCAGCCCGGAGGAGATCGAGCCGCCGATGATGGGCGACCTCCGTCTGACCGACGTCGAGGATGAGGACGTGGCCGAGGTCACCATCAGCCGGCCGCTGATCAACCGGTACCGGCAAAACCTCCAGGCGTACTGCGAGCAGATCAAGGAGTACTGCTCGCGGCGCGGAGTGAACTACCTGTTCACCAGCACGGAGGTCCCCTTCGATCAGATCGTTCTCTCGTACTTCCGGCAGCGAGGGTTGGTGAAATGAACTTCCTGAACCCCGCCGCCATTGCGATCGCAGCCGCTCTCACCGTTCCGCCGCTCGTGGCACTCTACTTCCTCAAGCTCAAGCGCACCGTGCGCCTGGTGCCGTCGACGCTTCTGTGGAAGCGGGCGGTCGAGGATCTCCAGGTTAACTCGCCGTTTCAGCGTTTGCGCAAAAGCCTGCTGCTCTTCCTGCAGTTGCTGGTCTTGGGTGTGGCCGCTTTCGCGCTTGGTAAGCCGATGCTGGCGACGGCCGAAGCCCACCAGAGCACGGTCATGATCCTTATAGACACCTCCGCGTCGATGTCTGTCTTGGAGGAGGGTGGCAAGACGCGGCTTCAGCTCGCCAAGGAGCAGGCCAAGCTCCAGGTGGACAGCATCGGCGATGACGCCCGGGCGATGGTGATCGCCTTCTGCGACCGTGCCACAGTGGTGGCATCTTTCGATACCGACAAGGACGCACTCAAGCGCAAGATCGATTCCATCGAGCAGACCCAGAGCCGCTCGTCTCTCGGTGAGGCGATCAGCCTGGCGGAGGCGCACGCCCAGCGCATGATCATGGGCGGAGAACTGCCCGGAAGCGAGGTCGGTGCCCCGGTCTCCGCCGCTCCCGAAGCCACCGTCTTCCTCTTCACCGACGGCAAAATCGAGGACGCCGACAAGGTGGCCGTTCAGAAGTTCGACATCACCAAGATGCTGGTCACCACCGTCGGCTCGCGGAGCGACAACGTCGGCATCCTGGCGATGGACGCGAGCCGCAACTACGAGCGTCCGGCGTTTCTCGAGGTCACCGCCGCCGTCGAGAACTTCGGCACCGAGCCCGTAACCGTCGATGCCGTGCTGTATATTGACGGGCGCAACGTGGACGTGCAGACGGTCCAGCTCGATCCGGCGCCGGCCGGAGGCACGCAGGACGGAGTCACGCCGGACACACCGACCCCCGGCGGTGGGGCGATGGGACACATTCAGGTGGCGGCCTTCGACGATATCGTCTTCGAGGGCGGCGGCGTGATCGAGGTCATGCTTCGCATCGACGACGCTCTACAGGCGGACGATCGAGCCTGGACCGTGATAGATCCGCCGCGCCGGGCGCGAGTTCTTCTGGTGACACCCGGCAACATGTTCCTCGAGGGCGTACTGGGCACGCTCACGGTAGATCGGGTGATAATGACCGGGGCGGAGTACGAGGTCGCCGACGACGATGAGATCCTGCTGGACGGCCGAAGCGCCTTCGACGTAGTGATTCTGGACCGCCATTCGACCGGGCGCGTGCCTCAGGGCAACTACTTGTTTTGGGGCGCCATTCCCGAGATCGAAGGCGTATCGATCGGTCCCGTGATCGATGACCAGGTAATCTTCGACTGGGACGAGACCCATCCGATCCTCCGACACGTAGCCGTCGAGACCATTGACGCACTGCAGTGGCTCACGCTCAATCTGCCGCCGGAAGCGGTGTCTATCATGGACGGAGAGAGCACTCCGGTGATGGCCTATCTGACCCGCGACGCCGGCCAGTTCCTGATAAGCGCGTTCGGCCTTATCTTCGAAGACGATCGCGGCGGGCTGTATCGAAACGGCGATTGGGTGGCGAGTGTCGATTTCGTGGTCCTGGTCCAGAACATGATTCAGTACCTCGCATCCAACGTGGCCACTACCGGGAAGCGGAGCATCTCGCCGGGTGAGCCGGTGACGCTCCCGGTTCCTCAAGGCGCCGACGAGGTCGACGTCGTGCGCCCGGACGGGACCACCGACTCGATCCCGACCGCGGAGTACCGGACGATTCACTACGCCCGCACTCGACAGGTGGGGGCCTACCGGGTCGAGCCGGGCGTTCCGCGAGGCGACGCTTTCGCGGTGAACTTGTTCAACGAGACGGAAAGCAACGTGACACCCGCACAAACCGTGACACTCGGCGCGGACCGCGTCGAGGCGCGGAGCGGCACCGTCGATATTAACAAGCCCGCGTGGATGTATTTCCTGCTGGCACTTCTTCTGCTGCTACTCTTGGAGTGGATCGTCTACAATCGGCGCGTGTTCGTCTGATGGATCAGGCACGGGGGTCGACCGGGGCGTCTTGCTCCAAGGCGACCGAGCCGGGAAACTACGCGACGGCGACGGGTCGTGCGACGCCGTGACGACCCCGGCGAATCTCGAGGAAGGTGCATAAAACGGGTGCCCACGACTAGAAAGCAACTGGTCTTCTTCATCCTGGGCGGGTTCTTTCTCACCAACGCCATCCTCGGCGAACTGACCGGCGGGAAGCTGTTCACCGTGCCGTCGTTCGGCTTGTTCGACTTCGAGAGTATCACTCTCTCGATCGGCGTGCTCCCCTGGCCGGTGGTTTTCATCACGACCGACCTGGTCAACGAGTACTTCGGCAAGGCCGGTGTGCGGAGGTTGACCTTTCTGGCTGTGGGCATGATCAGCTACGCCTTCCTCGTTTTGTATCTCGCGATCCAAGTCGAGGCGGCGCCAAACTCGCCGGTCCCACACGACGTCTTCCAAACGGTATTCGGTCAGTCGATGTGGATCATCGTCGGGTCGATAGTGGCGTTTCTCGTTTCTCAGTTCGTCGACGTACTCGTGTTCCTGGCGGTCCGAGAGCGAACGGGCAAGCGTCACCTGTGGCTTCGGGCGACCGGCAGCACCGTCGTCAGCCAGCTTATCGACACCTTCATCATTCTGTTCATCGCGTTTGTCATACCTGGTAAACTGACGCTCGAGGAGTTCGTGCAACTCGGGATCGGAAACTACCTCTACAAGGTTCTGATCGCAGCCCTGATTACGCCGATCATCTACATGGGACACGGGTTGATCGACCGGTTCCTGGAACGTGAGGAAGGGGACGAGTCGGACGTTGCCGGACCCACACAGGGGCCGGATTCTCACGGAGGAGGCTGAACTTGCCATCGTCGGATCATCAATCGGCACCCACCGAAACCGCGCAGGACGCCGTGCGCGCCCCGGAGGCTCCCGAAAAATCGGCAGCCTGGCGGATCCATCGTCGCATCTATGACTGGATACTTCACTGGGCGGACACACCGCACGGGGCCATCGCCCTGTTCCTCCTCGCGCTGGCGGAGTCGAGCTTCTTTCCCATCCCGCCCGACGTGCTCCTGATCGCTCTGGTCCTGGGAGCCAGGTCGCGATGGTTACGGCTGGCACTCATCTGCACGGCCGGCAGCGTGGTCGGCGGTTTGATCGGCTACGCCATCGGATTGACAGCGATGGACGCGATCGGGATGAGACTCATCCGGTTCTACGAGGCTGAGGTTGCTTACGAGAAAGTCCGCGAGCTCTACACTCGGTACGACTTCTGGATAGTGTTCGTAGCCGCATTCACTCCCATCCCGTACAAGGTTTTCACGATCACCTCGGGCGCGATGGAGATGGACCTTCTGGGGTTCAGCGTAGTCTCGACTCTGGGCCGTGGTTTGCGGTTCTTCATGGTCGCGGTGTTGCTCTACATCTTCGGTCCGCCGATGAAACGCTTCATCGATCGCTACTTCGACGTGCTGTCGCTCGCGTTCGTCGTCCTGCTCGTGGGTGGATTCCTAGCCGTCAGCTACTTCTGAGTCGACAGTTTGCGAAGGAGAGTCGCACCCTACTGATGAGCAAACGTCACGACGACCAATCACCAGCCTCAACCGCCCGGGTCGGGCTGGCTTACGGACTGGCGGCCTTCACCTGGTGGGGCTTTGCGCCGATCTACTTCAAGGCAATAGCCCACGTGCCCCCCGCCGAAATCCTGGCTCATCGCATCGTCTGGTCCGTCCTGCTTCTAGCCGTACTCATGCGTTTCCGCGGCCGATGGGCGGAGATTCCGGCGGCGTTTCGCAATCGCCGAGCCGTCGCCACCCTGATGGGCACGACGGTGTTGATAGCCGTCAACTGGTTCGTGTTCATCTGGGCGATCGAGAACGGCGAGCTTCTCCAGGCGAGCCTGGGCTACTTCATCAACCCTCTGATGAACGTGTTGCTGGGATTCGTGTTCCTTCGTGAGCGGCTGCGGCGATGGCAAACGGTCAGTGTCGTACTCGCCGCGGCTGGAGTGGTCTGTTTCGCGCTCAGCCACGGCGAGACGCCGAGGATCGCTCTCATCCTGGCTACTTCCTTCGGCTTGTACGGCCTGTTGCGCAAGACCGCCCACGTTGATTCGATGGTGGGTTTGACCGCCGAGACGGCCCTGCTCACACCGATCGCCCTGCTCTACCTGGGTTACCTGGCTAACCGCGGTGACATCGTGTTCGGCACGGGATCGGCGACAACTACTCTCCTATTGGCCCTGGCTGGGGTCATTACGGCCGTGCCTCTGCTGTGGTTCGTGGAAGGCGTGCGTCGGCTTCGTCTGTCGACGATGGGTTTCCTTCAGTACATCGCCCCCAGCTTGCATTTCCTGCTTGCGATCGTCTTTGGGGAGGCGGTTACGAGGGGACACGCGGTGGCCTTCGTCTTTATCTGGTCGGCGTTGGTGATCTACTCACTGGACTCGGCCACCGCCGCACGGCGCGCCTTCGGCAAGTAATACCAGTTCCAGTTTGAGTGTGCCGGTACTTCGCACTCTGAGCCGCGGGCTTTAGCCCGCGCGAATGTACGGATTGCGGCCACGCTCGGCCCGGCAAATCGGCACGCTCAAACTGGAGTAGTATAAGCGCTCGATCGCCCCGAAACCCGGGCGTAGCCGCGCTGCCCATCTACTTGCACTCGCGGCTCACGGCGCCTTGCCTTCGACCTTGGTGACGCCCTTCGGCAAGACCAGTTTGAATGTATTCTCGGGCAGCTTGGGGTTGACTTCCAGAGAGGACATCGTCAAACGCCTGAAGCCCCGACCGCTTTCCGTGCCGGTGAAATATCGCTCGACTCGCCGTGCGAGGAGGTCTTTGGTGGAGAAGAACCAGCGCGTTTCCTGTTTGGTTCCCTTGTACTTGACGTGGACAACGTAGCACTCCTCGTCGCCGACCTTGGTCACGCCCAGGAATCCGATCTTCTCACCATCAATTTCGTCGGCAAGGGGCGACACGTGGACGTACTCATTCACGATCAGAAGCTCTACCCATCGGCGACGCGAGCCGGCTACGTCCAGTTCGGTGCTCTCGTAGGCCTTCTTCGCCGTCTTGTCGATGAGAAAGCACTTGTCCACGTCCCTACCGGCGGTTAGCTCCTCGACCTTCCCATCCTCGGGGTACTTCACCGTGACATCGGCGAGCCACCGTGTCGGCGATCGGCCCGCCCAACCGCTCAGGGTGATCGTGCCCTGAACCGCAGCGAATTTGTCCTTCACGTTGCGTAAATCCTCGTGCAGGGCCACGTACCGCACAGAATCAACGGCCTTCGCGGCGGCATCGGCCCGCTTGAGGATCTCTACCGGGTCCGTGGGCTTCGTACTTGCAGCCGCCTTGTCTTGGGCAATTGCCGGCAACGCGGACGCTAACGGCAACAGTAGGTACGCCAGATTCCTCATGGTGTCCTCTCCTGAAAACACGACGGTTTCAGACCGCCTGCACTATTGAGCGAGACAAGGCTACCGCGCCGAGCGAACCGATGCCAATAGTTTTCCGCGTTCCCGTGTCACGCGTAGTCCGCGCAACCAGCTACAATATTCACCGCGTACTTTCCCGCGTGCCGACGCCGTGTTCACGCGGCGTCTACGGGGCGAAGTCGTCGGTCTTGGTGAACCCTTCTGGAAGCTCGAGCTTGAACGGACTCTTCGTGAATTTCGGGTCGACCTCGAGCGACGTCAAGACGATCTGTGTACCTTGCCGTTCACCATCCCGTCCGATGAAAATGCTGTCGCGGCGCCGCGGGAGGTAGTCCTTGGTCGAGACGAACCAAACGGATTCCTGGTTTCCCTGAGCGTACACGACATGAATCTCGTAGCACTCCTCATCGCCGATCTTCGTGATGCCCTTGAGCTCCTGTGATCTCGCGTTGATCTCGTGGCTGAACGGTGTTGGGTGGACGAACTCGGCCATCGTCATTCCGCGCCGCATGATACCCGCTCGCGACCCGAGCACGGCCGGGTCGATGTCCTCGTAGGCCTTCTTGGCCGCCTTATCGACCAGGAAGAACATGTCGGCGTCCGAACCGGCGGACAGCTCTTCGACCTCCGTCGAGCCCGGACGCTGCACTTTGACCTCGTAATACCACTCCTCCACGGAGTTGTTTGTCCAACCGCTCAGTATTACGGTGCCCTCGACGGTCGGTGTCCGCGCCTCCGCGCCAAGTAGGCCCTTGGACTTCGCCGTGTACTTCACAACTTTCACCGCCCTGGCCGCGGCATCCACTTTCTTGAGGATCTCGACGGGATCGGTCAGCCCGGCCTTTGCCTTTTTCTCGGCCGGCTCTTCGGCAAGGGCGGGTAACGAGAACACAACCGTGAGCATCAAACACATGGTACGCTTCATGACCGCTTCTCCGGTACGGGACACGGGTTTACATGACACATCCTACGACAAGTGGGAAGGTTACCGCGCCGGGCGGATGGCAGCCAGCGTGCATACAACTTCTTGCACACGAGCCGTTCCGGTCGCCGTGCGGTCGGCAGGTGCCGGCCGAGGTCAGAAGATTCGGTAATGCGACCGCAGGCGGATTACCGCCTCAGAACCGTCGCCGGAGTGCCGAGGTGAAATTCCAGCCGTTGTATTCGTCCGGACGGTACAGATGGAACCGGTAGTCACCGACGAGGTGGAAGGACCAGCGTTCGCTGAGAGGAACCGTCCAGCCGACACCGACCGGCCAACTGAAGGTCCAATCGCGGATCGTCACGCCGTCCTTGTAAAGGGTAACCGGCCCGGCTGAATAATCGCCCTTGCCCTCGCCACTTACGTAACCTGTTTCGAACCCGGCCGTGAAATAAGGCCGACTCGCCCGCAGGCGACGCTCCCAGGTAAGACCGGTTGCCTTCCGCGGAACCCTCCAAGGATACACCTCCGTGGTGAACCCTACGTAGGCCAGGGCGTACTTGAAGTCCACGTCGAGTTGCAGGATCGCGAATCGCTGGTGGTTACGGTTCGCGGCCGCGCCGCCGCCTCCGTAGACGGTCCAGACCAGGTAGTCGTTCTCCTCTCGCCCGATGCCTACCGAGAAGCTCATCAGTTGGAGATTGGTCTTCCTGTCGATCGGCGTGGTCGGGTGGTCGAACACGCCGAATACGTCGAGCTTGAGTGGAAGATCGAGCCGGCGATCGAGCAGTTGCTCCGTTTCCGACAGCTTGGTGTGGCTACCCCTGAAGGCGAGATCGAGATGCCATGTCTTGTCACCTACGTCGGCCGGCTTGTCGTTCGGTCGCGCGCGATCGTCAACGGGCGACAGATCGGAAACACGGACTACCGTCGCCCCTGGTCCTTCAAGATCGGCGTGTCGGCATCCACGGTCGGCGAGACGATCCTCCGGAGTCGCGCCCTCTATCGCACCGTGTGACCGCCAGACGACGCCCAGGCGCAATGGGCCGCCGCGCGTCGATCCGGTCGCGCAGCCACACGGTGCTCCGAAGACGACGCAAAGTGTCGAGAGGCAGGCCAATCTGAACATCTCAACCCACTCCTGGAAGGCCCGGTCGCGACGCGCCCGCATCGTGAGCGGACGATTCGCCGCTAATACAACGGACGGTTTGTCCGCCAATACTGCGGACGGAGAACTTCGATTTCGCACACCGGATGGAACCGACACCTATAGTATCGATTTGCGAAGAGCACTTCGCAAAACCCGCGCCCAGGCGCACGCCGGGCGGCACTCGATACGCGGCTGCCCCGCGGAAACGCCGAGATTCTCGGAAGCACGCCCGCGGGTGCCGGCCCCCCTGCGCAATCCCGGTGCACCGATCCCGTCGGATAGACCGATAAGTTCTACTGCTGTCGACTTGGGGCGCACACGATGAAGATCGGCGTTTTTGATCACGGATGGTGGAAGGCCGCGTGCGACGCGCTCGGGCACCAGACAACCCTGCTGCCCGTGGCGAGCCATCCGAGCGGCAACGCCTATGCCGCCGACCTCGGTGGGCGCGTCGCCAACGGCGAGAGCGTGGTGCGGCTCCTCGACACGACCGATGTAGAGGTGCTGCTCGACAACGGTGGAACGGGCCTGGGCTTCGCCCGCAAGGGATCAGCCGTTGACGACTTGCAGCTTGCCCACGAGGTCGCCTCGAGGAGACTCTGTTCGCACTTTGTCGACCCGTTGTCGACGGCGATGCAGGGATTGAACTGGCACGCGGTCTGGCAGAGCTTGCAGAGCCAAAGCTGGATCAAGGCGATATGGGACCGGGCCCACGCGGCGGAACTCGCCAGGTTCGGCGTACCCAACGTGATGCACCTCCCGATGGCGGCGCCGGACCGGGAGTATGACACGTCGCCACTGGACGCGAGAGCTTGCCGACCGGTCGTCTCCTTCGTCGGCGGACAGAACACGAGCTTCTTCAGCGCGAACACCGCGGTTCCGGCGGGAGCCCTGCTGCCGGGAACGTTGGCACAGGCCGTTCGTGCGGATTCCCCAGGCGCAACGTTCTACGATGCGTATTACGACCTCTACGGCGTCGGCACACCGATCCTCGCCACCGATGACGCGAACACCCGCGCTCAAAAGACCCTCGCGTACTTCAACGCCAAGTTGTTCTACCACGCGGCCTTGTGCATCCGCAATCGCGACCGGTTCGTGATCTTCCTGAATCGCAAACTCGGCGACCGCTTCCAACTTGTCGGCAACGGCTGGGACGCCGCCTACGCAATTACGCCCCAGCCGCCGCTTCCGACAACCGAGGCTTACTTCGACCACTTCCGCGAGGTCGCCGTCAATCTCAACCTGGTCAACGGAAACGCGGAGACCGGTCTCAACATGCGGCACTTCGAGATCACCGCGGCCGGGGGATTCATGTTGTGCTACGACCAACCGGAACTCGCGGACCATTTCGAGGTTGGCAAGGAATGCGTCGTTTTCGCGAGCGAATCCGATCTTCTCGAGAAGATCCAATACTACATTGACCGTCCTGACGAGCGCGCCGCGATCGCCTTCGCCGGCCAGAAACGGACACTCTCGCAGCATCTCTACCGGCACCGACTCCAGACACTGCTTCAAGCAGCGATACCCCGGCCTTTGCCCGTCGAGTACTCCACTACGACGTGGCGCGAGGACGTCATACGATACGTCCCGGAGCCCGACGTCATCCTCGACTGCGGCGCGAACACAGGCCAAACCGCCACCGGATTCAGAGAGCTATATCCCAACGCGGAGATCTACAGTTTCGAACCGGTCCGAGCTTTGTTCGATGAGTTAGCCGAGAAGTGTCGGCGGATCGGCGTTCATCCGGTCTGCAAGGCAGTCGGCGACCGCGACGGCACAGCTACGATCAATCTAACCAGTAGCCACGA
>CBDUZY010000037.1:0-11949 GCA_965371825.1 uncultured bacterium | reverse complement strand
GCCGCACACCGGGCAAACCCAGTCGTCCGGGATATCCTCGAACGCCGTACCAGGCTCGATCCCACCGTCGGGATCACCTTTTATTGGATCGTATGTGTAGCCGCATTCGTCGCAGACGTACTCTTTCATCTTGCCTCTCTCTTCAACGTCGTGCCGGCTTACCGCCATCCGATGCGTCCGTGCCGGGCGGTCTACGGTACCAATCGTGCACGGTCACCCGCGTCACGACCTCACACCTAGTGACATGCCGCTATTCTGACGCCGATCAGTATCAGAATGCAGCCGCCGATCGCATCCGCGGCGCGCTCCCATCGATGCAACAGCCGCCCGGCGAGAGTAATTCCCACTGTGCTGAACAGGGCCGCGACTAACCCGATTACCACGCACGGCAGCCAGACCGACACGTTGAGAAACGCCATGCTGAGACCCACAACCAGGGCATCGACACTCGTTGACACCGACAGGGCTACCAGCATCCACCCTCGACTGGGATCGCGCCGCGCCGCCCCATCCGACGTCCCTCGAGCGTCCAGCAACATCTTGACGCCGATTAGGCTGAGCAACGCGAACGCCAGCCAATGGCCGAACGCAGCGACCTGCGAAGAGATGGTCGATCCGACCATCCAGCCGAGAATAGGCATCAGGAACTGAAACAGCCCAAAGTGAAACGCTATCCTGAACACATGTCGCGGGGTTACGGCGCCGATACTCAGGCCCGCGGCTATCGACACCGCAAGGGCGTCCATTGCCAGCCCGGTAGACAGCCCCACCAGGGTGAGCCAGTTCAAGCCGATGTTCTCCACTCAGTTGCACCGGAGTGAAATCGCCCGCGCCTAAGGCGACCCTCCGATCGACGTCCGTTCGTCTTTCGTCCCCAACGCATCGTCGGGCGTATCCAGGATCTTCGCGAGTGAAGCCTCGTCCGTTACGGGCAACTTACAGTTGTGATCTCTGCACACGTAGACCGTCGCCTTGTCGGAGATCATGCGTTTATAACGAAGAAGCGGAATACGTTCAACCACCGCCTCCGCGCCGGCCGTGTCCGGTTCCACCAGGGCTACGACCTTGTTGGGGATGAACCGGCCGTGGATCGCGCCGAGCAGACGCCGCGTATCCGAGCCGTCCGGCTTGCCGGCGATGGCGATCTCACGCGTCGGATACAGGAAGAAGTCAGCAGCCCACAACAGGTTCAGGTGTCCCCTGGGCTGGGAAAACGCCATGCCTCGTGCGGATGCCAGGATGCTCTCCCCCTTCTCGCGGTAATCGGCATTATCCAGAAGCTCCGACAGTCTGAGGAGGACCAGCGCAGCCGTCGAGTTGCCCGAAGGTTCGGCGCCGTCGTAATACGGCTTGGTCCGAGCCAGGAGGTTCTTGTGGGACGCGGACGTATAGAAGAACCCGCCGCTGGGCTCGTCCCAGAAATCCTCCAGAATCCGTTGAGCAAAGCTCTCCGCGGTGGCCAGCCTACGAAGATCGAAAGTTGCCTCGTAGAGGTCTATCAGGGCCCCGGTCATCTCGGCGTAGTCGTCGAGATAGGCGGGACGACCGCCCACGCACTCGCCCTCCTCGCCGCCTTGGACACGACACGTACGCAGTAGAACGCCATCGCGCACCATCGTCGTGGCGACGAAGTCCGCCGCCCTCTCCGCGCCTTTCAGGAACCGCTCTTCGCCAAGAACCTGATAGCCGCGAACGAAAGCCGAGATCATCATGCCATTCCAGGCGGCGATGATCTTGTCGTCCTTGGCGGGACGCACTCGCTTCGAGCGCACCTCGAATAACTTAGTGCGCTGTGGCGACAGGAGATTCTCGAGCTCTTCGAGAGAAAGTCCCTTCCCGCGCGCGAACTCTGCCGGATCGCGCGGGACGTTGAGAATGCTGTGACCCTCGTAGTTGCCGCCCGCGGTCACGTCGTAGTACTCGCAGAACAGCGCCCCGTCCTTTGCGCCGAGGACTTCCTTGATTTCGTCCGGAGTCCAGACGTAGAACTTCCCTTCCTCTCCCTCGCTATCCGCGTCCTCGGAGGAATGGAACCCGCCTTCGCGGTCGGTCATGTCTCGAAGCACATAGTCGAGGGTCTCGGTTGCAATCCGGCGATAGAGCTGCTTGCCGGTCACCTGCCAGGCCTCCAGGTACGCTCGGGCAAGAAGGGCGTTGTCGTACAACATCTTCTCGAAGTGCGGAACCAGCCAGCGATCATCCGTCGAATAGCGGTGAAACCCGCCACCGAGCTGGTCGTACATGCCGCCCCGCGCCATCCGATCCAGCGTGAGCGTGGCCATCTCCAGCAGTTTCTCTTCGCCGGTGTGGGCGTGTTGGCGCAGCAGGAGGCCGATGGCAGCGCTGGGCGGGAACTTCGGGGCTCGCCCGAACCCTCCCCACTCGGAGTCGAACACGCGCTCGAGGTCGTCGGTCGCGCGTGACAGAACCGTGGCATCGATCGGCCCCGTCCGGCTCGTATCCCGCTCGAGAACACCCCGAATGGCCTGTGTCAACTTCTCGGCACTACCCGATACCTTTTCCCGTTCCTCGTTCCAGGTCCGAACGATGTGACCGACGACCTTCTTGAAACTGGGCCGCCCATAGCGATCATGCGGCGGAAAGTATGTCCCGCCGTAGAACGGTTGAAGGTCCGGCGTCAGAAAGACGTTGAGGGGCCAGCCCCCGCTCCCCGTCATCATCTGAACGGCCGTCATGTAGATCTCATCCAGGTCAGGCCTCTCCTCGCGGTCGACCTTGATGGATATGACGCTTGCGTTCAGGAGCTTCGCAACCTCGACGTCCTCGAACGACTCACGCTCCATGACATGGCACCAGTGGCAGGCCGAGTATCCGATCGACAGGAAGATGGGCTTGTCCTCGGTCTTAGCGCGGTTCAGCGCCTCCTCGCCCCACGGATACCAGTCGACGGGGTTGTGTGCGTGCTGAAGTAGATACGGACTGGTCTCGCCCGCCAACCGGTTTGTGTGAACCCACCGCGGATGGTCGCCCGGACTGCCGGACGAAGTTTCAGCCGGTCTTTGCATGCGTTGATCAACTTCCTTCGACTCGCCGCCACCGCGCACAACCGTACCCCCTGCGCCGAACCCGAGTAACACCATCACAACGGATCGTCGCAACATCACATTCGCCGTATCCAAGGACTACATGCGCCGCGGAAACGTCAGCGGGCGCCTTAGTTGTGTTTCAGGACCCTGTCGTCGTACTCAACCTCGAACCGCAGCTTGTGCTTGGCCTCCTCCTGAGCAAGCGCCAAGAGCGTATCCTTGAGACCCGGATCATCCGTCGCCGACGCCAGGTCGGTGTAGAGTTTGAAAGCGGCCTTCTCGGCCTTCATGGCCAGGATCAGTGCATCTTGGTAGTCCACGTTGGGGGAAGGTTCGACGTCCTCCATGTAGTCGCCGATCTTCAGGTTGAGGATCTTCGCCTCGGACGCCTGCATCTGTTTGCCGCTCCTGACCTGCAGAAGCTTGGCCTTGTGGCCTTTCTCTTCCTTCGCGAATTCGAGGAAGATCTGCTTCATGTTCGAGGCGCTAACCTTGTCGGCAAGGTCCGTATAGAAAGTAGCCGCCGCCTCTTCTTGTTTGATCGCAAAGTCCAGTATCTCGTCGACCGAGCCAAACTCCATGTTGTGTCTCCTTGAAAGGGCCCTCTAACGGCCTACCTTGAATCCTCAGCCGGCGTGCTTTGCCAGGTACGAGGCCACGCCTTCACCAGTGGGCTTCATCGCCTCTTCGCCTTGTCGCCAGTTGGCCGGGCACACCTCGCCGTGCTTCTCCGTAAACTGCAGGGCGTCCAGAACCCGAAGGGCTTCATCAACGTCTCGTCCGAGCGAAAGATCGTTGACCAGGGCGTGACGGATCGTGCCCTCCTTGTCGATCAAGAACAGACCGCGCAACGCAATCGACTCATTGATGAGCACGCCGTAAGACCGGGAAATCTCTTTGTTGAGGTCGGACACGATTGGGAACTGGACGTTGCCGATGCCGCCCTTCTCACGCGGCGTGTTCTTCCAGGCGAGGTGCGTAAAGTGGGAGTCCACCGACACGCCGATCACTTCCGCGTTTCTCTCCTTGAACTTGTCCAAGGCCTTGTCGAACGCGATTATCTCGGACGGACACACGAACGTGAAGTCCAACGGATAAAAGAAGAGGACCACATACTTGCCCCTCAGCTTCGAGAGTGTCAATTCCGAAAACGCGTTGTTTGGCATCACCGCCTGGGCTGTGAAGTCCGGAGCTTCCGTCGTTACCTGTGCTGACATGTTTCGTAATCTCCTTTCAGTGTCTTAATAAACAATTGCGCGCCTACCGCGGCGCGCCGTGGCGCCCACCCACTGTCCCGGCGCCGGGGGGCCGGTGCCTGGGAGGGCGAGCATTGTGTCACCGACCGATTTATTGCAGCACCGGGTCGGCCTCCATGACCCCGCGCAACTTCGTCAAGGCAATGTTCTGGATCTGGCGAACGCGCTCCTTACTCAGCCCGATCGCCCCGCCGATCTGAGAGAGCGTGTGCCGCGAACCGCCGTTCATCGGGAAACGCCCCGCAAGAATCGTGGACTCGCGGTCAGTCAGTTCACCCTTGTTATCCCGCAGAGCTCGTCGCAGACGGTCGACATACAGGTCGGACCAGTCGCCCCTATCGCAGGACTGCTCCGGCGCGATCTCAGGTTCGAGGACCAGCTGAAAGCCCCCTCTATTGGACTTCCGTGCCGCCTGAATAAGCGCCCGAACTATCGCCCGACATGCGTAGGTGCTAAAACGAAAGCCTCGCCACGGATCGAATCGCTCAGTCGCCCGGATCAGTGCCAGGAGCGCCTCGCCGCGTAAGTCATCGCGGTCCAATCGCGACGCCCGAAAACGCGCGAGCATCTTGTAGGCCAGGCCGGTGTTCTGCCTTATCAGGTAGTCGCGGAGGAGTCGCCATCGCTCGGCCCACTCCTGTGAGTCCGGCGCCGATGAGCCCTTCCTTCGTCCCCCACGCGTGGACCGATACGCGCACGTCTGCAGCGCTCCGAATAGGTCACGTTCGTCCGGCGTCTCTTGCTCAGGATCAGTCAACAGGACCTTCTGCGCCGAGACCCATTCAGCAAGTCGCACGGCCTTCGTCACCGCACTCCTGGTCTTCGCTCGGCCATCTCCGATACTGCAGATCGACTCGGGATCGATCCGCGTTGCGTCCGTGTATCTCGGTTCCTTAATGGAGACCATAGCGTGTTCCTCCGTCGTGTAATGAGGTCTTCATACTTTCTTCCCACACCAAAGCGGCGCCGCGCCGCGCCTTTAACTCTTCTGGGTTCAACGGACCCTATCGGCGCCTCCGCGCTCCTAGTCGCCGTTAACGTGGCCAATATCATCGCTCGAGGAATCAGGCATCGCCTGGCACCCGGGACATACCCCGACAAACTCCAGCCGATATCCTAAAATCTCGTAGTCAATCACGCTCTCAACCGCTCCGTTCAACGGATCTTCCTCAAGACCCTGAGCGTCATCTACACGCCCACAGCGAACGCAGCGCACGTGGAAGTGCCGCCCAGCCTCGGCATCGAATCGCGCCTCGCCGCCGGGGGTCTCCAGCTTTCGGATGACCCCCATGTGGGCCAGGAGATCGAGATTGCGGTAAACCGTGCCCAGGCTGATCTTGGACAATCGGCGCCGGGCAACCTCATACACCTCCGCCGCGGTCGGATGCGATTCGAACTTGCGCAGCTCCTCCAGCACCACCTGTCGTTGGCGCGTGTTTCTACGGGGTGTTTCATCTACCATCATTTGCCATGACCCCAACGACAGTCCACGACTCCACTACTCTCCAGACTCTCCATATTCCCGACCTTCAGTGGTGAAGGCCCAACCGGTCGTCTATGGCCGGCCCCGATTAGGGCGTCGTTCACTCGACGACCCATGCTTCTCCGTTGTCGAACAGTTTCTCCAACGTCCCCTCTCCGTGCTCTTTGACGGCCTCATCTATCTGCCCCACCAGCAGCTCCTCGTAGGTCGGGCGTTCGACGCACCGGAAGACACCCATCGGCTCCGGGAACTCCGGATACCGCATCCGGCTCAGGAGGTACGCCAAAGTAGGCTCAGGCTGTGTCTCGTCGTGAAAGAGCAGATCGTCTTCCTTTATGTCACCGCCCAGCGTGACGACTTCCGGATCCAGGCCGTTGAGTTTGATGCCTTTGTTGCGGTCCTTCCCGAAAACGAGCGGATGGTTGTGTTCAAGATAGACTGTCGTGTCGTCCTTCGCGTCCTTGTCCGTGGCGTACTCGAACGTGCCGTCATTGAAAATGATGCAGTTCTGATAGATCTCCACGAAGGACGTACCCTTGTGTCTTGCGGCCCGCTCGAGCACGTATTGCAGGTGTTTCACATTGCGGTCGACACTGCGGGCGACGAACGTCGCCTCCGCCCCGATCGCGACCGAGAGCGGTTGGAGCGGGAAGTCGATCGAGCCCATCGGCGTGGACTTCGTTTTCATACCCAGCGGCGACGTCGGCGAGTACTGCCCCTTGGTAAGGCCGTATGTCCGGTTGTTGAACAGCAGAATGTTGATATCCGCATTACGGCGAACCGCGTGCAGAAGATGGTTCCCGCCGATGCTCAGGGCGTCACCGTCGCCGGTCACGACCCACACGGACAGATCAGGCCTGGTCGCCTTGACCCCCGTGGCGATTCCCAGTGCCCGCCCGTGGATCCCGTGCACACCATACGTGTTGAGGTAATAGGGAAAGCGACTCGCACATCCAATACCCGAAACGAACACCGCCTTCTCTCGCGGAATACCGAGGCTGGCGAGGGCCTTCTTGGCCTGGGCGAGGATCGAGTAATCGCCGCATCCCGGACACCAGCGGACATCCTCGTCACTCGCATAGTCCTTAGGATTGATCCGGAGCTCGACCGTTTGAGCGCTCATGATTCGTTTCCGTTCAACAGTGCCTCGATCTTGGACTCGATTTCCGCGATCATAAGAGGCGAGCCCTGAACCTTGTTAAACCCCTTGGCATCCACGAGGAATCGAGCTCGCAGCCTGTCTGCGAGCTGCCCGCGATTAAGCTCCGGAACCACGATCTGGTTGAACCGTCCGAGGACCTCGCCGAGATTCTTCGGCATCGGCTCGATGTAGCGGAGGTGGATGCTCGAGACGTTCAAGCCCTTAGCACGACATCGTTCCACGGCCGTGGTAATGGCGCCGCATGTACTACCCCAACCGACCACGAGAAGCTCACCACTTTCCTCACCGAACACTTCGAGATCCGGGATCGTCTCCGCAATCCCCGCAATCTTTCTTTCCCGAAGGGTCACCATTTGTTCGTGGTTCTCGGGCTCGTAGCAGACCTCACCGGTGATGTCCCGTTTTTCCAGACCGCCGATTCGATGCTCGAGACCCGGCGTACCGGGTAGAGCCCAGGGTCGGGCCAGACGATCGTCGCGCTGATAAGGCTCGTACTGATCACCGGTAGTCGGATGCTTGATGTCGAATCGTGGCAGTGAGTCGATGTCTGGAATTCGCCAAGGCTCAGCCCCGTTACCGAGATAGCCATCCGTGAGCACAACTACCGGTGTCATAAACTCCGTCGCGATCCTGAAGGCCTCGAGGGCGACGTCGAAACAGTCCGCCGGACTCGAGGCGGCCACCACGCACAAGGGTGCCTCACCGTGGCGCCCAAAGACAGCCTGGTTCAAATCGGCCTGCTCGGTCTTGGTCGGCAGTCCGGTGCTCGGGCCCGCACGTTGAACGTTGATCACCACGAGTGGAAGCTCAGCCATGACCGCCAGTCCAAGGGCTTCGCCCTTGAGTGACATGCCCGGCCCGCTGGTTCCCGTCACGGCGAAAGCGCCCGCAAAGGCGGCCCCAACGACGGAGGTTATCGCAGCGATCTCGTCCTCTGCCTGGAAGGTCCGAACATCGTAGTTCTTGTGCTTGGCCAACTCGTGCAGAATGTCGCTCGCAGGCGTGATCGGATAGCTGCCGTAGAAGAGCGTCTTTCCCGCCCGACGGGCAGCCGCTATCAGCCCGAAGGCAATCGCTTCGTTGCCGCTGACCTTACGGTACCTCCCGGGAGGGATTTTCGCGGGGGCGACGGTGTACCTTGCCGGGAATATCTCCGCGGTCTCGCCGTAGTAGTAGCCCGCCTTGAGTGTCCTCGCATTGGCGTCCGCGACCTCCGTCTTTGCCGCGAACTTCTCCCCGATCCAGCGGAGTGTGGGCTCCATGGGTCGACCGTAAAGCCAGTAAACGAGTCCTAGGGCGAAGAAGTTCTTGCAGCGTGCTATGACCTTGGCGCTCAACCCGCTACCGGCGGAGGCTTTGGCGGTTAGCTTGCTGATCGGGATCCTGAAGACGCGATATCGTTCGAGTTCGCGGTTCTCCAGTGGGTTTTCCTTGTAGCCGGCCTTCGCCAGGCTCTTGTCACCGAACGAGTCCTCGTCCACGATCAGCACCCCACCGGGCTCAAGATCGCCAACGTTGACTTTCAGGGCGGCCGGATTCATCGCGATCAAGGCGTGAACCCGGTCTCCCGGCGTCCGCAGCCTGTGTGTGCCGAAGTTGAGTTGAAAACAGCTCACCCCTGCCAGGGTCCCGACGGGGGCGCGAATCTCCGCGGGAAAATCGGGGAGCGTGCTGACCTCATTACCGAAGATCGCCGAGGTGCTCGTCATTTGCGTGCCGGCGAGCTGCATCCCGTCGCCGGAATCTCCGCAAAAGCGAATCGCAGTTTCCTCTAATGCGATTACCTCACCGGAACCGTCCTCATCGCGTTCCACCTGGGTCGAAACGGACATGGCTCAAAAGCGCTCCTCAACGCGACGTTGCCGGAGGAAGCAGCCGGGCGCCCGATATGGACGCCCGGCGTTTTCGTCCGATTCCGGGAATAGCCCGGTCGCACTCGCTCTCTCCACGGCAACATATTCCATTATTACTTTGGCCACGACTCTTTTTCTGTCGTTTTCTGGTTTTGCTCTTGCTAACAGTAACTCTATTCGGTATTATTACTGATAGAGACGAGGCTGTCAAGCCTTTTCCTGGAAAAAACTGAACGATCTGAACCGGACCATGGATTCGTGCCACCCAGTGACGGGCGATCGGGCTCCGGAAGCAACTACGAAAGGAAAACCGGATGATAGCGAAAACCCGGCCAAGAAAGAAGGATGAGACGCAACCCGGGCTCGTGCCGGAGTTGAGGGACCGGTCCTTCAAGATCTCGCATCTGCGAATCCTTGATGAACACGGGCAGGTGGACACCAAGCGCGAGCCGCCGTTGGGCACGGAGGACTTGATACACCTGTATGGCTCGATGGTTACGGCCCGAGCGGTGGACGACCGAATGCTCAAGATGCAGCGCCAGGGTCGCATTGGGACCTTTGCGTTGTGTACGGGGCAAGAGGCCGTCTCCTGCGGCTCGGCCCTCGCCATGACCGACAAGGACTGGTTCGTCGGGGCGTTCCGGGAACTCGGCGGACGACTGATGCGCGGCGAGCCGATCGAGAACTGCCTGTTCTTCTATAACGGTTACGAAGAGGGAAACGTCTTCCCAGGCCGGGGTCGGACGCTTCCGATATCGATCATCGTAGGAGCCCAGACACTTCACGCCGTCGGAATCGCTCACGCTATGAAGCTGCGAGGCGAAACTGACTCGGCCGTCGTGTGCTACTTCGGTGATGGGGCGACTTCCGAGGGCGACTTCCATGAAGCTATGAACTTCGCCTCCATCTGGCAGGCACCGGTGGTCTTCATTTGTGCGAACAACCAGTGGGCGATCTCGGTGCCCCGCGAGAAGCAGACCAACTCGCGGACGCTGGCCCAGAAGGCGATCGCATACGATATCCCCGGCATCCAGGTGGACGGCAATGACGCACTGGCAATGTACCAAGCGACAAAGGACGCCCTCGACCGTGCCCATGCCGGGGAGGGACCGACGTTCATCGAGGCGGTCACCTACCGTCTCATGATGCACACAACCGCCGACGACCCGACTCGGTATCAGCCGCCCGAGCTACTCGAGGCATGGCAAGCCCGGGATCCGATTCCTCGCTTCCGGGGCTATCTGCAAGCGAAGGGTCTCTGGGACGAAGAGAAACAAGGCCGATTGGAAGAAGAGGTCAAAGGGCGGATCGAGGATGCGCTCGAGGTCTTCGAGTCTCGAAAGGACTTCAAGCCCGATTCGCCGTTCGATTACATCTATGGAACAACACACGCGAGGATCGAGGAACAGCGAACCGAGTTCCTCGACAATCTGCAGAAGGAGTCGGTCGATGCGTAAGATGAATATGGTTCAGGCGATAAACACGGC
Organism: uncultured bacterium; assembly: GCA_965371825.1. Lineage (GTDB taxonomy): Bacteria > Planctomycetota > Phycisphaerae > UBA1845 > UBA1845 > JAJRUK01. The sequence continues at coordinate 1,661 of CBDUZY010000037.1, read as the reverse complement.
ACTCGACGAGGAGATGGCAAGGGACGAGAACGTGATAGCCATTGGACAGGACATAGGACTGAACGGCGGCGTGTTTCGCGCGACCGACGGTCTTTTCAAGAAGTACGGTGAGGACCGGGTCATCGACGCCCCCGTGGCTGAGTCAGGCATTCTCGGCACGTCGATCGGCATGGCGATCGCCGGGCTGCGACCTGTCGCGGAGATGCAGTTCTCGGGGTTCTCCTACCTAATGCTCGCCCAGCTCGAGGGCCACGCCGCCCGCCTGCGCTCGCGGACTCGAGGAGAAATCGGAATCCCGCTTGTCGTGCGAATGCCATACGGCGGTGGCGTCAGGGCGCTCGAGCACCATTCCGAGAGCCACGAGGCGACTTACGCCCATTTGCCCGGTGTCAAGGTGGTCATTCCCTCGACACCGAGCAACGCTCGAGCCCTCTTGGCATCGGCTATTCGCGATCCCGATCCGGTGGTCTTCATGGAGCCCAAGCGTTCCTATCGCGCGTTCCGCGAAAACGTCAGCGAGGACGAGGAGTTGATAGAAATCGGCAAGGCCCAGGTGGTCCAAGAAGGGTCCGACGTTACCGTAATCTCGTGGGGGGCGATGATGCGCCCGACCCTGCGGGCCGTCCAGGAGGTAAAGGAGGGACGCGGAACGAGCATCGAGCTGATCGACCTGCTCACCATCTCGCCGTTGGACGGCGACACCATCGTCAAGTCGGTCGAGAAGACCGGCCGGTGCGTGGTAGTGCAAGAGGCTCCGCGATCGTTCGGTCCCTCGTCCGAGATCATCGCGACGATAAACGATCGAGCGCTGATGTACCTGGAAGCGCCGGTCCGCCGCGTCACGGGCTATGACGTTATTATGCCTTACTTCGGCCGTGAGTCGGCGTACCTGCCGACGAACGATCGAGTTCGCCGGGCCATCGAAGAGACAATCGACTTCTAGGAGGCGACCATGTACGAGTTCAAGCTACCCGATCTCGGCGAAGGCGTTCACGAGGGCGAGATCCTCAAGTGGTACGTCGAGCCCGGCGCCACGGTCAAGGAAGACGACCCGCTCATCGACGTCGAGACGGACAAGGCAGCCATCACGATTCCATCGCCGCGCAGCGGCAGGATCCATTCGCGCGCCGGCAACGTGGGTGACGTCGTTGTGGTCGGAAACGTCCTTTTGGTCATAGATGACGGCACAGGTGCCGTGTCCGACGCCGCAAACACCGCCGAGGAGCCCGAGGCGGTAACAGTCGAAGCCGCCTCGAGTGCTGTTTCCGCCGTCCAATCGCGCAAATCGAACAACAAGACGATTGATACATCAGCGGGCGTTCCGGCAGCGTCTTGGGGGCGAGTTATCGCCGCTCCGGCTACTCGGAGGTTGGCCCGTGAGTTGAGCGTAGACATCAAGCGAATCCCACCGACCGGACCGACGGGTCGGATTACGCCCGACGACGTGAGGCGTTTTGCCGAGCAACCGAACGGCGCCACGGCGGTCGCGGCAGCGCCCGCGGCAGGCGCAGCGGCAGCGGAAACTGAGGATCGCCGCGCCGACCAGCCATCCACTGCAACCGGGGCGCCGGTATCCAGCGTGATCCCATTCCTCGAAGTCGAACCATTGCCCGACTTCGAGCAGTGGGGCCCGGTCGAGGTCGAGCCCCTGCGCTCGATCC
>CBDUZY010000036.1:0-12025 GCA_965371825.1 uncultured bacterium | reverse complement strand
GCATCATGAAGGCCCTCGGGGCGTCCGGGCGCGGCGTCGCGGGGTTGTTCATTATATATGCGGCTGCCGTCGGGGTCTTCGGGGCGATTCTGGGCCTCGCCGTGGGATCGATGTTCGTTTGGAACATTAACGGCATCCAGGACTTCTTGGCATCTTTGAATCCGCAGCTCCGCGTTTGGAGCCCGGATGTTTATTCGTTCGATCGCATCCCGGAAGTCGTGAAGCAGGCCGACGCGATCTGGATCGCGGCCATCGCGGTCCTGTCGTCGATGCTCGGTTCGTTGATCCCGGCGTGGATCGCCGCCCGAGTCTGGCCGGTCAGCGCCCTACGCTACGAGTGACTGACATGAACAAGCCCATACTTCGCGCCAAGGGTATCCACAAGTCGTACGGCGCCGGACACGCCGAGGTGAAGGTGTTGCGCGGTTCGTCCCTTGAAGTGCAGGCGGGCGAGTTCGTCGTAATCATGGGGGCGAGCGGATCGGGTAAGAGCACGTTCCTCCACTTGCTCGGGGCATTGGACACGCCGGACCGGGGACGAGTCGAGTTCCGTGGCGAGAGCGTGTTCGATTGGCCCAGGCGGACACAAGGCCTGTACCGCAATCGCGACGTCGGCTTCGTCTTCCAGTTCTACCACCTTCTGCCCGAGCTCAATGTGCTCGAGAATGTCATGACTCCGCGGATGGTGTCTTCTACGCTCCTCGCGTGGCGGTCGAGGCGGCGGTCGGTCCGTCGAGAGGCGGCGGAGATGCTCGAGCGCGTCGGCCTCGCGGATCGCCTAAAGCACCGCCCCAGCGAACTTTCCGGCGGTGAGAGGCAGCGCGTGGCGATCGCCAGGGCCCTTATCAACCGACCGGCGCTATTGCTCGCGGACGAGCCGACTGGTAATCTGGATGCGGCGTCCGGTGTCGAGATTCTGAAGCTCCTCGTGGAGTTCAGCGACGCCGGGCAGACGATCGTCATGGTCACCCACGACGCCACCGTGGCCTCGCGGGCTCACCGCCGAGTCCGCCTCAGCGAGGGGGTCATTAGCGAGATGGGCGCCCCAAACGGCGGGAGGGAGACCGGCGGTCCCGTGAAGACGAGGGCAGTGCTGTGAGTACAACTACGATGACCGAACCCAAGAACAAGAAAAAGACCAAAACCAAGAACCCATACTTGCCGCGACCGGACCTCAAGATCTGGCTCGATGACGGACTTGTTCCGGTCGAGCAAGCCGCTATCAGCGTCTTCGACCACGCGGTCCTGTACGGCGACGGCTTGTTCGAAGGCATCCGCATCTACAACGGCAAGATCTTCAAGGAATCGGAACATATCAAGCGCGCCTTCGAGTCGGCAAAAGCCCTCAGGCTCGAGCTGCCGATGACGCCGGACGAAATTTCCGACGCCATGCACCAAACGATGGATGCCAACGGTATCACCGGCGACGGGTATATCCGTCTGGTGGTGACGCGCGGCGTGGGGTCGCTCGGGATATCCGTGGTCCACACGGCCTGTCCGACGATCTTCGTGATCGCCGACACGATCGCCCTGTACCCGCCGGAGGCATATGAGCGAGGTCTGAGGTGCATCATCTCGAGCATTATCCGCAACCCGCCCAACAGCACGAGCCCGCGTGTGAAGTCACTTAACTATTTGAACAACATCATGGCCAAGCTGGAGGCGACCGACGCGGGCGTCGACGAGGCGATCATGCTCAACCACCTCGGGCACGTTTCCGAGTGTACCGGCGACAACCTCTTTATGGTGCGCGACGGAGAGCTGTTCACCCCGCCGAGTTCGGAAGGGATTCTCCAGGGAATCACTCGCGCCGTGGTGATCGAGCTTGCCAAGAAGCGCGGGATTCCGGTTTACGAGACGGTGCTCGTGAGGCACGATCTATACGTGGCCGACGAGTGTTTCGGAACCGGGACCGCGGCCGAGGTCGTTCCGATCGTCGAGATCAGCAAGCGCATGATCGGGAACGGCAAGCCCGGACCGATCACCAAACAGCTTAACGCCGACTTCGTCGCTTATCGCAACGCGTAGTGCTCGCCGACGTGTGACGTTGGCATTGCAACGGTGCGCACGCGGACTGCCTGGCGGCTCAATCGGGCGGTTGGAACGTACGCGTGCCCGATGCTTCGCGTCCGACGGGCGCTAACGCCCCCGTCGCGTGTCGAACTCTTGGTGCCTCCGTGCCGGCGCGGTCCGCGGGCGGTGAGAATCCCTGACCGTTCGCCCGCCCGTTACCGCCGCCGCCTTCGGATCCCGGAAGAACCGATCCTGGCCGCCTGCCGCGACGCACACAACTGTCCTACCAGCACTGAGAACGGGATCGGCGGCGACTCCGCGGGGGCCACGGACCCGATCCGGTGGCCACTCCTTCGCTCACTAACAGGTGTCACCTACGCCATCGGCCGATAGACCACCGATCTCTTGGCAGGCGAGTTGCCGATGAATGGATGGGTGGTTCTCGGTTGGGGCGCGGTCGCCGGATTCGGCGCCCTCCTGTTTCTAAGACTGGTCTCCCAGCACATTTTGGTGACCGAGACGCTGCTGGACCGCTTCGAGAGCCAGGAACGCGAGGCCCAAAGGAAGCGGAACGCCCCGCCGGACGACGAACCGGTTACCGGGGTATTCAAAACGAAGCTCGCTTGATCGGGAGAAGCTCACTAATCCGCGTCCGCGGTTGACGGCACTCCGCGGCAAACTAGAATACTCTACGGCGTGGGCGTTCGCACCGGCGCTTAGGCGTGGTCCGCCAACCCGGAGTCGGCGGGCGATAGACGAGCGCCCAGACCGGTTTTGATCAGGAACATATCGTGTCTGCATCACCAGGACGGTTTCCGCAGTTGCGTTGGCTCCAGAATGTTGCATGTGTTGGGGCACTGCTGGGTGGCGGCCTCCTGGTCGCTCTTGGGCTGATCGGTTTCGGTTCGTACTATGGAGTGTGGATGGTCGCAGCCGGTGCCTTTGTGGTTTTCATCACGGTCATCGTGATGACGATCGCCCCGCTGGTGCTCAAGATGGAATCATCGCTCAACCGCAATCTAGCCGTGGTCCGCGACCTGAGTGAGGCGGCCGCGAAGCAGACGACGATCTTGGAGGAGATCGCCGCGAATACCCGGATTTCCGACGCGGCTAAGTCGCTTGCCAGACGTGACGAGGAGCTCGACTCCGTTCGGAGGGCTATTCGAGACGAACTGCGAAACGAAGGGTGGGAGACCGCCCTCTACCTCATCGACGAGATGGAGCGACGCTTCGGTTATAAGGAGGAGGCGGAGCGAAGTCGCGAGGAGCTCGACGAGGCCCGCAACGCTCAGATTCAGACCCGCCTGGCCGAGGCGATCGAGATGATCGACGCTCAGTTCGCGTCCCACGAGTGGGAGCGGGCCCAAGCGGAGATCGACCGTTTGATGAACGCCCTGCCGGACGACGCGAGGGTGTTGGCTCTGCGGGATCGAATGAAGGCTCTGAAGGAGCAGCACAAGCAGGAGCTGCGCCTCGCATGGGACGACGCCGTCCGCCGCAACGACACCGACCACGCCATCGACATTCTCAAAGAGCTGGATCAGTACCTCTCGTCTGCCGAGGCGAAGGCGCTTCAGGATTCAGCCCGAAACGTGTTCAAGGAGAAGCTCCTGCAGCTAGGCATACAGTTCCGATTCGCGGTTAACGAGCGTCGTTGGCAGGACGCCCTGACTACGGGGCTCGAGCTGGTTCGGGACTTCCCGAACGCCCGAATGGCCACCGAAGTCCGCGAGGCGCTTGATACGCTTCGCGAACGCGCCCGCCAGGCCGCGAGTACGGAGCCCACGGCGGCCTCTGAATCGCACTGAGCCCGCAGGCGTCGAGCCCACCCCACGTAAGGGTCAACGCACTAACCGTCCGACTGACCGCTGATACCGACTAGGCGAAGCCCGTGCGCGCAAGCAGTGTGGATGTTATCGGACACGGCATGCGAACTGCTCTATTAGCGCGTCGTGTAGAGTCGCCACACCTCGGCAGAGCCCGCGGCTGTGGCCTCCCCATCAGCATCACCGGCGCTGGTACAGTCCGACGACGGGTCCGCCGATAACCAGCGTAATGAGGTTTCTAAGTGTACCGGAGGCGACGCCTGCGCCGAACGGCAGGCCCGCACCCAAAGCCCCGGGAGCGCTATGGTTGCGTCGTCGGTTTATAGCGTAAGCGAATCGAAGCGCTCAACGGCGCGGAGTGTGGCCCTGGACACACTCTCGACGCTCCAGTTCAAGGCCACTGCTCTGGTCGTCGTGCTGACGCTGTCGGTGACAGCCGCAGTAGCCGGGTATCTACTTCAGTCGAGTGGTCAACTCGTTCGCGAACAGCATGACGAGCAGATGGTCAACGCCGCAGCGCTTCTGGCGAAGGCCGCCGCCGGGCCTTTGGCCGGCGGTGATCCCGACGCCCTCAGGGCACTTGCGATCGAGTCGGCAAACGGCTTCCCTCTGCTCTACGTTATCTTCTCGGACGTCGACGGGACGCAGCTGGCCGTCGCCCAGCACCGAAATGTAGAGATACTTCAACAGCTGCGCGGAGACACCGCCGATCGAGTTCCCGTCCCGGGGACACCGGTGATCCACGCCGAAACGGACGAGGCCCCGGTCTTCCTGGACGTCACGTACCCGATCACTCATCGTGAACCCGAGTGGGGAACGTCTACACGGCATCCGACCAGGCTTCTCGGCTACGTTCGCACGGGTATGGTTGCCAACTCGTGGCACCGGTCGATGTCGGACAAGCTCGACCTGCTGATAGGCGTCGGCGTCCTCGCACTCATCGTAGCCATTCCACTCGGATTCCTCGTGATCCGGCGAATAGTCGCCCCGCTGGACGGGCTCGCCGCGGCCATGCTGAAGTTCTCCCAAGGCGACCTCGACGTCCGCAGCCGCGTTGTCCGCAGGGATGAGATAGGCAGGTTAGCAAATGCCTTCAACCAGATGGCCGACCAGCACCAGCAGACGCACGGGCGCATCGTCCGGTTAAACGCAGAGCTGGAAGAGCGGGTTGCACACCGTACTCAGCAGCTTCGGGAACTGGCATCCCGTGATCCGCTGACTGGGTTGCACAACCGGCGACATTTCAACGAGACACTTACCCAGCGGTTCGCGGAGGCGGCACGTTACGAGAGCGATCTTTCTTGTATCATGATCGACTTGGACGAGTTCAAGGCGGCCAACGACGCCTTCGGCCACCAGGTCGGCGACGACCTCCTGGTTCTCACCGCTCGAACGTTGACCGACCAGCTACGTTCCGCCGATGTGGCGGCCCGCTACGGCGGCGACGAGTTCGTCGTCCTGCTCCCCCAGACCGACGCCCATCAGGCCCACACCCTGAGCGAGCGTATAAGCGAGCGATTCTCGCGTGAAGTGGCCGAACACTTTCCCGAAATCCCGGCGAGCATGAGTATTGGCGTCGCCAGTCTGCTAACGACGAAGGCCGAAGACGCGGAGTCGCTGGTTCGCTTCGCCGATCGCGCCCTCTACGAGGCGAAGGCGGCCGGTAAGAACAGGCTCGTGTGCGCCGTCGGCATATCGGATGATGAAATCCCCTGACCGCATTCCCCGGCGGCAATCGCGGATAATCCCTTCTGGATCCCGAATAACGTGTGGGCGGCGGTGGTCTCGGTCGCCGAGCCGGGCGCGGGACGGTAATCTATCGCCCCGGCGCTTGGTCTCGGATCAGGGGTCCCCAGGGACGATCGTCCTCGAACCGCTGATGTGCGGGATTGCCCATCCTCGACACGGGCTGGAAGGACGGTGCAAAACATGCTGACGGCAGTCGGACAATACGTCGGTGGAAAGGTGGTGACGGCGATCCTCGTCGTTTCCGGGGCCGGTGCGGTCATCTGGTTCTGGAAGCACCCGGAGCATCTGCAGACGATCTGGCAGACGCTGAAGTACGTCGTGGCCTGGATCGGTTTCGTGCTTGTGCTCCCATGGGCGACCTTCTTCGTCACGCCCTGGGTAGCGTCGAAGGACTCTAACGCAGCGGCGGCGGTGATGCTGGCGGGCTACGTCCTTGCCGATGCTATTGTCGCATTCTGTCTTATCGGGCGCGTTACGGGCCTGGGCGGGTTCACTTGGATACTGCTCTTACTTGGATTCCTCGCGGCAGCGGTTTATAATTTGAAAGTCTGTGAGCACCAGGCTGAACGACTGGAAGAGATATAGCAGCCGGGTGTCGCGGATGTATGGAACCAGCGAATGGCTGCGTTGCGCGAGGGCGACCGGATCAGCAACTACCTCCTCGAAGCCCGCATAGGCTGCGGCAGCTTCGGCGAAGTGTGGCGCGCCAAACATCACGTCTTCGACGAGGTCGTTGCGATCAAGATCCCGACAGACTCACAGTTTGTCCGCAACTTGCAGCGGGAGGGCGTGGCGGTGCACGGTCTTCGACATCCGAACATCGTGCGGGCGATCGACCTGGATCCCTATGCCGATCCACCCTATCTCGTCATGGAATATGTTGACGGACCATCCTTGCGGGCTGTCATCGACGAATTCGGAGCGGCGTTTCCCATCGACGCCGCGGTCACCATAACGCGGGGAATCCTTCATGCTCTAAGCGCCGCGCATGAAGGCGGCCTGATACACCGGGATGTGAAGCCGGCGAACGTCATGCTGAACCACCCGATGGAATCGATCGCCTCGATTACCGAACAGGCCGTCAAGGTGACGGATTTCGGCCTGGGCGCGGTCGGAGGAACGACCACGCATTCGATGATGCAGAGCGGCAGCCTGCTCACCGAGCAGGGCCGGAGCATCGCCGGGACGTGGGCCTACATGTCGCCGGAGCAGAAGGAGGGCGGCGAACTCGACGCCCGGAGCGACCTCTTTTCGTGCGGCATTGTGTTGTTCGAGATGCTCACGGGCGAGCGGCCCGCCGGATCGGATCTGCCGAGCTCTCTCAGGTCGGGCGTACGACCCTACCTCGACGAGGTTTTTCGACGGTCCTGCACGCGGCGATCAAGGCGATACGGCTCGGCCGGCGAGATGCTTGCGGCCGTGAACGAAAGCGAGCCGCGTGGCGTACACATCGACACGACGGTTCCATCGTCCGGTGTGGACGACCACAACGGTCCGCGATGCTCAGCGTGCAGAATGATAGTCGATCGGGACGACCAGTTCTGCATCCGCTGCGGACACCAGTTGGTTGAGGCCGTCCCTCGTTGCCCGGCGTGCAAGGCATATGTTCATCATAGCGACCGGTTCTGCATCTTCTGTGGGAAGGACCTGGGGACCCTAACTTGACCCGTGGATCCCCAATGGAGACGCCGCGAGGAGAACGACCATGCACGGTGATGTGCTTCTCGTTGTCGCGATCCTGGTCTGTGGATGTGCCGCGTTCCTGTTTGGCGTCATATACTTCGTATTCAGCATTGTCGGGTTTGTGGGTCGCGGCGTGTTCGGGCTGTTTAGACCGCACCGTCCGCCGAGCGGTCGACGACTTATGGCTAAGTCCGCCAAGACCCTGAAGTGCCCTCGCGAGCAATGCCGAAAAGTTGAACATCGCGACGCCAAGTATTGCAGTCAGTGTGGTGCTCCGCTGACTGCGGCGGCGGGTCGCGTATGATCGATGTGGGCGGGTCGTCGTTATCTTCACCGCCCCAGCGGGTTGATCTGGAGCAATACCTGGAGAGCTGATGACACTGGATACGGCAAAGGCCCTTCAATACGAAACCGACTTCCTCTCGGGCGTCGGTAAGAACATCGAGGCTGCCAAGGGCAAAGACCTTCGCGGATCGAGCTGGAAGCGATCGGAATATGATGACGAGGATCGCCTCAGATATCTCATGGCGAAGAACGGTATTACTGACCGTGAAAAGCTGAAAGAGACGCCCGCGAACCGCCGAATCGCCTTGCACGGCTTCGAGCGGAAGCTATTGCTTTGGAAGAAGCGGACCGGCGTGGCGATCGCCTCGGTTTTGTCACCACTGAGTCACTACGCATCATCGAAGGGCGGTGACCCACCGCCGATCGAGCTGGGCGAGTTAACGGACCATGTGCGGAAGCTGGTAGGCGATCGCAAGATGCCCCACCTGATCGGCATCTGCAGTCCCTCTGGATTCACTGAGGAAGCCCGCCAGACGAAGCTCGACACACCGAACGCGACGGTGGTGCTCGTGGAGCCGGACGGTGCGGGCGGATGGCGTACCACAGCCGCTAGCGAAGCGGTCGATCAGCGAGTTCTGCGAATATTCGATCCGGAAGGTGCGAAGCAGAAGGTGGAACGAGTCCGCGGGATAGTCAAAGACCGTAGTGCCGATCTGCTGACAGGCGGACTTTCCGTCTCGGCGATCGCCCGGCAGAGCAGCTTGCCTGCGGACGTCGTGCGAGAGGGCTTCGAGCGGATCGCCGCGGAGGACCCGGAGTTGCGGGTAGCCAAGAAACAGGGAGAATTCCTTCTGTTCCGTGGCGCGCCGGCGCAGGCTCAGGAGAAACTATCGATGAATGTCGTTGACCGCATACGTCGCCTTCTGTCCGGCGAAGGAAACGAGGCCGCCAAGATCAATCTGCTCGCCGAGCGCCGGGCGGCCCTCGCCCAGCGCCGCGATCGCATCTACGAGGATATCACCAAGCTCGAGGAGAAAGAGGCGAACCTCGTCGCCCAGGGCAAGGCCGCGACCTCGCAGGTGCCCCGTCGTCGGCTCGCCGCGCAGGTCGCCCAGATGCGTAAGGACATCGCTCGCCTGAACACCACAGCCGGGATGCTCAACCAGCAGATCAACATCATCAGCACCGACATCCACAACCTGACGCTGATCCAGCAGGGCGAGTTGGCGAAGCTGCCCGACACCGAAGAACTTACGGAGAACGCGGTCAAGGCCGAGGAAATGCTCGAGACGCTCAAAGCCGATGCAGATCTCGTCGGCAGCCTCGAGACCGGAATGGAGCAGTCGCTGGTCAGCGAGGAGGAACTGGCCATACTCAGTGAGTTCGAGGGAACAAGCGAGGAAGCGGAACCGGAAAAGCCGAGCCCGGAAGCGGCGACCGCGCCACCTGCTAAAGCGGCTGATGGACCCGTGAAGGAATCAGCACCGGAATCGCAGGACTCACGTGCCAAACGTCCGACCGCGGGAGAAGCGGAGACGCCGTCGGCGCCGAGTTCCGATACCGAGCGCAGCCCGGCCGATCCGGAGGCTACGTAGCCCGGTGGTACCGAGCGGGGCGGAATGTGTCGCCGGTGCCTGTGGACATCTTCGCTTCTGTGCAGTGCGTCTTGCACCGAGTCTTGGGAACGTGGGCACGCGTGACGATCGTCGCGAGGCAAGTATAGAGAGGAATCGTTGATCAATGGGCTTTCTCGAGTGGCTTGTCAAACGGAAGAAACCGCTCTCGCGGATGACCCGCACGGAGCTCCGGCGTCAGGAGCTGCTGCTGGAAAAGGACCGCACACAGCTCTTGGGCAAGATCACCAAGATCGCCAAGGAGAAGCAGGGGCTCTTCGAGCGCGGAGCCGACGAAAAAACTCCCGAGGTCAGGCGGGTGCTCGCCCAGGAGTTCGAACTCAAGACCACCGAGCAGTTGATGCTCGCCCGCCAGTTGAACGTTCGCAGCAAGGAAATGCTGACCGTCTCGCGGCTGCGGATGCTCCGCGAGAATGCCGACCGGGCCGGAGCGTCGGGCAAGCTGGGGCTCATCAGTCAAACAGACATGCTCCGCCTGGGCAAGTTGATCGAAGCGGATACCGTCAAGACCGAGGTCTATCAGGAGAGGCTCGACGAGATTCTCGCGATCGGGGCAGCCGCCGATGAGGAGGCGACCGCACCGAGCGAGACGGGCCAGACCGTCATGAACGTTTGGGAGAAGATGGACGCAGGCAAGATCACCGACAAGACCGAGGCCTTCGACGAGGCCGATCGGTCCGTGCGTGAGAAACACGCGGCGCCGGAAGCATGATCCGAACCGCGACCGTGAGGGAGCGGCTAGACGTGAGAGAGGGACACAGGGACTGAGGGACATAGGGGTCTAGCACAAGGCTGCAAGTCGAAAGCGCAACACTAATGGCACTATTCAAATCGGCAGAGGAACGTCGCATCGAGCGCGACATCAAGATCCGCCAGGGCATTCGGCGGATCGAGAAGTCCATCCGCGAGCAGGGCAAGTTCCAGGACGAGTTCATCACAAACGCCCAGCACGCCAAGCGCATCGGCGACATGAACCAGTACACGTTCATTCGCAACTCGCTCAAGAAAACCGCGACGATCCGCAGGATGCTCGAGCGACAGCTCTTGTCGGTCAAGAACGCCCTGCTTATCAAGAAGCAGGCGGAGGCGTCGGCCGACTTCGCCCAGGCGATGGGGATGATGGCCGCGGAGATCGGCAAGCTCTTCGGCCAGACCGACCTGGTCAAGACCCAGGCCGACTGGGAGAAGGCCATGGTCCAGTCGCAGACCATGGAGGAGCGGATGAACATGTTCCTCGATACGGTCGAGGACGTCGCCGCGCAAGACGCCGACATGAGCAGCGCGAGCGAAGTCGTCAGCGACGAGGAGATCGACCGGTTGATCGAAGCGGAGACCGAGGCTGAGCATCAGAAGGAACTCGACAAGCTCGCCGGCCTGCGGGCGGAACTGGATTCACTCAAAGGCGAAGGGGAGAAGCAGAAGTAGGGGGAAGGGACGGAGGGACAAAAGGACGAAGGCATTGGGTGCGTGCTGCCCACCAAGGACGTGTGGGACGGAAGTATGTGGGACGGACTTTCCAGTCTGTCGCTGACTGCGATGATCGCACGATCGCAAATGCACTGGATCACGGAGGCGGCGTGCACGCCGCCCACGCTTGCGTGGGCATGTGCGAAGGAGAAAACCCGGCAGGTCGCTGACCTGCCCTACGGGATTGGCGGGCGGCGGGCGCCGGATGCGTAAATGACATGGTTGCGATGAACGATGTAGTCGAGTTGGCGCGGCGGGTCGCGCGGGAGTTCGATCCGGAGAGGATCATCCTGTTCGGATCGTATGCCTACGGAACGCCGGAAGAGTACTCGGACGTCGACCTGCTCGTAATTATGCCTTTTGAAGGAAGTGCGTTCAGGAAGTCGCTCGAGATCGTGAAGCGTGTCGGCCCGTCGTTCTATGTGGATTTCGTCGTCCGAAGCCCGGAGGACACAGCGCGGCGATACCGCGAGTGTGACCCTCTAATCCGCGAGGCCTTGGACCGCGGCAGGACTCTGTATGAACGAGACGGTTAGAGAGTGGATTGACAAGGCGGGCGCGGACTACGTAACTGCTGAGCGTGAGTTCGCCGCCGCCGATGACCCTAACTACGACGCAGTGTGCTTCCATGCACAACAATGCATTGAGAAGCTGATGAAAGGTCTGCTGATTCATCACGGCGTTGTGCCGCCGCGAACGCACAACCTGATTTGGCTGGATAGACAGCTCAAGGGTGTGGCGACCGCGTGGAGCGCGTCGGCGGACGATCTGGAACTCTTGACTCGATCTGGGAGTGGGTTTCGTTATCCGGGCGCTACGGCTGATCACAAAGACGCAAGCGAAGCCATGTGGGCTTGCGCTCGTTTGCGCAAGGTCCTGTTGGAGCTTCTGGAGTCTGAGTAGTGAGGCTGGCAGGTCGTTGACCTGCCCTACGGTTGGCGGGCAAAGCCCGCCCTACGAATATGACTGTTTCATACGCAACATTTGATCGCCTGAAGAGCAAGGGCGTGGCTGCTTATAAGAACGGCGACTACCTCGCGGCCAAGACGTACCTGGTCGACGCGGCGGAGTGCATGGTCGAGATGGCTTCGTCGGCCAAGTCGCCCGAGGCCCAGCGCCAGCACGAGGAACTCGCCGCCGAGCTGATCGATCTCGCCAAGGACTGCGACCGGCTCCACAAGTCGCCCGAGGCTGCCCGCAAGGCGAGGAAGGCTCGCCAGGGTGAAAAGGAGGACGACTCCGGCACCAGCGCGTCCGACTGGATCGTCAAGGACAAACCGACGCTCAGCTTCGACGACATCGCCGGACTGGCCGACGTCAAGGTGGACATCCGCCTGAAGATGATCTACCCGTTCGCTCACCCGGAGC
>CBDUZY010000035.1:0-12086 GCA_965371825.1 uncultured bacterium | reverse complement strand
ACGTCAGCCATCGACGTTCTCCTTCTGCTTGATTCGCGTCCTCGACGCGACCCATTCTTGGCTTGGCCTCACAGTAAACGAAACCGCCGTCTTCTCAGCGTCCCGGGATCTTCACTCCTCTTTCCCGGGCGGTTTTTTCGGCTTCCTCATAACCGGCGTCGACGTGGCGGAAGATGCCGGTGGCTGGGTCGGCGGTGAGTACGCGTTGCAGCCGCGTGGCGGCTTCGGGCGTACCGTCAGCCACGATCACCTGTCCGGCGTGAATGGCGTAGCCGATGCCCACGCCGCCGCCGTGATGGACCGACACCCAGCTCGCTCCGCATGCGGTGTTGGCAAGGGCGTTCAGGATGGGCCAATCGGCGATGGCGTCCGAGCCGTCCTTCATGCCCTCGGTCTCGCGGTTCGGCGAGGCGACACTGCCGCAGTCGAGGTGATCCCGGCCGATGACGATCGGCGCGGTGATTTCACCGCTGGCGACGAGCTCGTTGAACACGAGCCCCATCTTCGCCCGCTCGCCGTAACCGAGCCAGCAGATCCTGGCGGGCAGTCCCTGGAACGCGATTCGCTCGCGTGCCAGCCGAATCCAACGGCACAGGTGCTCATTATCGGGAAAGGTATCGAGCACGGCCTGGTCGGTGCGGGCGATGTCTTTCGGGTCGCCGGAAAGAGCAACCCAGCGGAACGGACCCTGTCCCTCGCAGAACAGCGGTCGGATGAAGAGCGGCACGAAGCCCTCGATGTCGAAGGCGTTGTCGACCCCGACGAGCTTCGCCTGGCCGCGAATGTTGTTGCCGTAGTCGAACGTTACCGCCCCGCGACGCTGAAGCTCGAGCATCGCCCGAACGTGCTCGCCCATCGTCCGCATTGACTCGGTGACGTAGCGCTCCGGGTCGGCCTTGCGAAGCTCGAGGGCCTCGGCGTAAGGCATTCCGTTTGGCACGTACCCGTCGAGTGCGTCGTGGGCGGAGGTCTGGTCGGTCAGCACGTCGGGTGTGACACCTCGTTTGATCAGCTCCGGCAGGACGTCGGCGCAGTTGCCAAGTAAACCGACCGACAGCGGCTCGCGGTTCGCCTTGGCCTTATCGACCCATCGCAGGGCTTCGTCGAGATCGCTCGTCCAGCGGTCCAGGTACTTGCTCCGGATGCGTCGCTCGATTCTGGCCTTGTCCACTTCCACGCAAAGGCAAACACCTTCGTTCATCGTGGCTGCGAGCGGTTGGGCGGCTCCCATGCCTCCCAGCCCGCCGGTCAAAACGAGCTTGCCCACGAGCGATCCGCCGAAGTGCTTCTTCGCCGCCGTGCCGAAAGTCTCGTAAGTGCCCTGGAGAATCCCCTGCGTGCCGATGTAGATCCAGCTTCCGGCGGTCATCTGCCCGAACATCGTGAGCCCCATCGCCTCGAGCTTGCGAAACTCGTCCCAGTTGCCCCAATGTGGGACGAGCATGGCGTTGGCAATCAGCACTCGCGGGGCGTCGGTGTGCGTCTTGAGTATGCCGACGGCGCGACCGGATTGCACGAGAAGGGTTTCGTCGTTATCCAGTTCCTTGAGAGCGGCGACTATGCGATCGAAGTCCGGCCAGCTTCGGGCAGCCTTCCCGCTCCCACCGTAGACGATCAACTCGGCGGGGTTCTCGGCCACTTCGGGGTCGAGGTTGTTCATGATCATGCGCATTGCGGCTTCCTGCTGCCAGCCCTTGCACGTAAGCGTGGTGCCACGGGGCGCTTTTATGGTCCTCGTGGTGTCTATGGATGGCGAGATGGTCGTCATGGCGTACTCCGCGCGATGGGGTATTCTCCGGGGCGAACGGCGCGATTCAGCGACGGTTCGCAACCAGTCCATTACATGCGGCTTCTTGAGCGGTCAGCCGCGGAATAATCGATTCCCGCAGTTTGCGATTATAGAGGTAGCTCCGTGGTGACGGCAAGAACGTCACCGACGGTCGAGGCTTGGGGCGCGGCGTCCGCGATGCGCACTTCCCGCCCTTGTCACATGTACGATTTCGTGCGTAAGGTGCCGGTACGAAACGTCAGGATTGTGGACTGGGTTTCTCGAGATCCTCGAGGCTGTCGGCGATGCTCCAGCGTTCGGCACCTTCGGTTGACTGAATGTCGATCAAGTCCCCCGGGGGCTCGTCGGACGAGAGGCGAATCGGCGCAGGTTCGGCCGGCTTGTGATTGTTGGACGCTCGCTCGCCGACCTTTGAACCGAGGAGTCGTACGCGAAACTGCGACCCACCAAACGATACTTCATCGTGATCTTTGAGGATCTTGAAGAGCACGGGCTCCCCGTTCACCAGGGTGCGATTGCTAGTGAGAAGATCGACAACGGCGGGATAGCCGAAATAAGTTACTATCAGAGCGTGAACGCGAGAGACATCTCCGTCGGCGATGACGATGTCGCAACCCTGACGACGTCCGATGAGGCAGATCTCGCGATTCGGCTGTAGCACGCGACCGGACTCTATGTGCTCCAGCGCGACGAGGTTCGGCGTCGGCTCCAGGTCGAATGGGTGTGCGTCTCCGTGGCCGTTACGTTTGGGCTGCTCGATCTCAACGCTGAACTCCCAGGGATCGACCGCGATCCGATCTCCGTCCGAGAGTTCCTCGTGCTCCAACTTCAGCCCGTTCAGACGAGTACCCATCAAAGTGAGCACATCGACGGCGGCAACGTGTGCTCCATTGTTGACGATTACGAGGTGTACGGGGGAGACGCTCCGGTGTCGCAGTTGAAGTTTGCACCCGTCGCGCGAGCCAATCAGAGTGACGACTCGCCTGCACCGAATCCTCTCCCCAACGTGGGACCCGTCCTGCACCGCAAGATGAACGAGCGGTGCCGAGTCAGCCACGATGGGCGAAGCTGCGGCGGGCTGTTGACCGGAACTCATTCCCCGGCTCCTCACGCGGGCCCCAATCGGACCCAAGAAGCCCCACTTACCTCTGCACACCTGTGTGGGAGGGGCATCGGCAGTGGCCGCGTTACACCCTCCCGACTCATTATAGGGCGGCAGCGGACGAGATTCCACGAGTTTTTGGAGTTCCCCACTAGACGGAGAACTCGCCCGTTCCGCCCTCTCGGCCGGGGCTCGATCCAGTCCGCAAGTAACCATTGTGCCGGTAGACAACCTTCCGGTAGGCCTACCGGATGAAGACGAGCGTGCGGACCGTAACGAGCTGACCCCTAACTTCCGTCCTCTAATATCGTTAGCGGCAGCCGCGCTGAGCGACTTTTGGATTCGTTTGGAGCTTTGGCCAAAAGCTGCGCGTATCGCAAGGCTCGCGGTGTTCGATCGGAATCCGGACCTCACGAGATACGGGGTGTCGAGGGCGAGCAGACCCCACTCCTTCAGCCTGCGGTCTTGCTCAGCGGTTTTCGAGTTGAAGGAACTCGATCATGTACTGATCGTAGGTTCGTTGGCCGCTCGGGCTGCCAAGCACCAAACTCAGCTCGTTGATGACCTTGGTACCCATTCCGATCCACTCCTTCCAGCAGCCGGCGCACACGTTGGCGAGTATCTTCTCACCGACTTCCCCCTTGAAAGGCCGCTTGGGAAGCTGGTCGTCAACGCGACCGCATCGGGCGCACCTGAAACCGGCGATCGAAACGCCCGGCGTCGGCGATGAACCGACCGCCTTCGCCGCTGTCGCGAGTTCCGGTATCGCCGCCCCCAGTTCCTCGAGTTTCGACACCATCGCGTCGCGGGGCATGATATCGCCTTGCTGATCGGCGACAGTGACACCCTTTGTCATCACCTCGACCGCCTGTTCGCGCTTACCGGCACCGTCGTACGCTTCGCCGAGTAGCTGATAGGCCTTCGACAGTTCGGGCTTCAGTTCCAGCACCCTGGACAGCGGCGCGACCGCCTCATCGAATCGACCCGCGTCGAAGTACGCCTTACCGAGGCTGAAGTGCCCGAGTTCGTTATCCGGATCCGCCTCAGCCATCTGGCGGAACTGTTGAATGCGTTGTTCGTGGTCCATGGAGTGAAGTCACCTAATTACCTGCAGCAAGTCGGCCCAATGCGGCGAAACCGCCGCCCTGCCGGTATCGTAGGCGCGCCTCCACGACCGGTCCACGACGATTTGCCCCGGACTCGCCGCTCACGTCCGCAGGAAATATTCCATCAGCTCGTGGCCGGGATCGATCTGCATGTCGCTCGCCGCGGCGTGCTTTTCGCAGAACGGGGCTTGTTGGATGCTCTGCACTCTGGTTCCTGCGAAGCAGAACGGCGGCGGGTCCGCGGTGTGAATCCGACGTTCGACCGGCGTAGGATGGTCCGGAGCGACCATGATCCGCCAGTCGTCGAGCCCGCGAAGGCGATCCAGCAGGGGGGCGACGACAAGCTCGTCAACCCGTTCGATAGCCGCGATCTTGGCGTCGAGGTCGCCGAGGTGGCCCGCCTCATCGGGGGCCTCGATGTGCACGATCACCAGGTCGAAACGCCCCAGGGCATCGACCGCGGCCTTGCCCTTGGCTGCGTAGTCGGTGTCGAGATACCCGGTCGCCCCGGCGACGTCGAGCACCTCCAAGCCGATACTGTGGGCGATTCCGCGAACCAGATCCACCGCCCCGATGACCGCGCCTTGCACGCCGAAGCGATCGGCGAACGTCTGAAGCTCCAATGCCCGTCCCTGCCCCCAAAGCCAGATGTCGGTGGCCGGGTTCTCGCCGAGGTCGCGCCGGACGACGTTCACGTCGTGGTCGGCGAACGCCGCATGGGCCCGCTCCATCACCGTGCGCACCCAGTCCGAACCCACTCCTTTCGGCAGGTGCCCGGCGACCGGTTCATCGGGTATATCGTGCGGTGGAGTACATTGCAGATCCGCGTCGGCCGCCCGCGAGGCGATCATCAGGTTGCGGTACGACATACCGGTGTGAAACCGGAAACGGTCACCGCCGAGCTTTTCGTTCAGCGTGTCGATGAGCCGCTCCGCCTCCTTGCTCGAGATGTGACCGGCCGTGAAGTCGTGCATCGCCCCGTCGACGATCGTGACGAGGTTGCAGCGGAAGATGAGTTCTTCGGGACCGGCGGTGATGCCTCGGGCCGCCGCCTCCAGTGGCGCCCGACCTGAGTGGTCGACGCGCGGGTCGTAACCGAACAGCGTGAGCGTCGCGACGTCGCTGCCCGGCGTGAAGCCCGCCGGTACGGTTACTACACGGCCCTGCCGTCCGTTTGCGGAGATCCAATCAATGTTGGGCTTCTGTGCGACCTCGAGCGGCGTCCGCCCACCCAATCGTTCGATGGGCTCGTCCGCCGCTCCATCCGGTATGACAATCACGTATTTCATAGGCCGATATCCCCCAGTTGAACGACACGAGTCTAGCGAACACCGTATGCCTCGCCAAGACGAGTATTCTCCGACCCGCGGGCGGAATGGAATCCCGACTTGTCGGGAGCCTGCGCGAAACCCGGAGCACTGTCGGGCGTCGCGGCGTGCCTGCATCGACGGCCGGCTCCCTCACGGTCGCGGTACGGATCATGCTCGCATCGTCGCAGTTGCGGTACAGATCAGGGTCGCCTCGTCGCAGGCGCGGTACTGATTACAGTCGTCGCATCACGGTCGGGGGACGGATCGCCATCTCTCGTCCAGGCTCCGGCCGAAAAACAGGTGGAACCTCCGGGCGTCTTTCGTGTCAAAGAGGGCGGTGGTACCTTAGTAGCGAACACGATGAACCCTTCGACGCAGAATGGGAGGCACGTTCCATGAACGCACGACGTTATTATCGCCGGCTTATCGCATTGGCACTTGTGGCTGCCCTGCTCGGGCACGTCGCCGAGGCGACGGACGAGGGATCGGGGTCGACAGCGCTCACTATCTACAGCACCGCGAGACCCGGGGCCATCCCGCCCGAGCTCTATCAACCGGGCATGTCGTCGGGGAGATACGGAGGGCAATACGCTCAGATGATCCCCGGCTACGCCGTGGTCAAGCAGGAGCGGGCGATCGTCCTGGAAAACGCGCGCAGCGTTGTGCGGTTCACGGACGTGGCTTCGCAGATCGACCCCACGACCGTCTCTTTCGAATCGCTGACGGACCCGACGGGAACGCACGTGCTCGAACAGAACTACGAGTTCGACCTGGTGAGCACGGACAAGCTGCTCATGAAGTTCGTGGACCGTGAGATCACCGTCGAGCAGACCCACGGCGACACCATCGAGACCTTCACCGGAATTCTTCTGGCGGGCGCCGGCGGGATGATCCTGAAGGGTGCGGACGGCGAGGTGCGGATCATCCAGGGGTACTCGAACGTCCGTTTTCCCGAGCTTCCCGGCGGATTGATCACTCGGCCGACGCTGGTTTGGGACATCGCAACGGGAAGCCCCGGCGAGCACCGCACGCGCGTCACGTACGAGACCAAAGCCATCACCTGGTGGACCGACTACAACATCGTCTTCGCCGAGGGCAAGGACGCCAACAGCGGACTGCTCGACATCGGCGCGTGGGTTAGCATCATCAACCAGTCGGGGGCGAGCTATCGTGACGCCAAGCTCAAGCTCATCGCCGGCGACGTGCACAGGGCACCACAGCCGCAGCTCGCCCGGGCTCGGGGGAAGATGTACGCGATGGAGGCCGTGCGCACCCCGGCGGACGGCGGATTCGAGGAGAAGTCGTTCTTCGAATACCACCTCTACACGTTGGGTCGGCGCACTACGCTACCCAACAACTCGACCAAGCAAATCGAGCTGTTTCCCACCGCCCGCGAGGTGCCCTGCGAGAAGGTGATGCTGTACTACGGGTTGGCGTCGCGCTATCCGAACTACGGCAGCCCGATGACCGATCGCAACTTCGGCGTTCAGTCCAACAAGAAGGTCGAGATATACCTCCGCTTCAAGAACGAAAAAGAGATCGGGATGGGCATGCCGTTGCCGTCGGGACGGATCCGGGTCAGCAAGCTGGACCCGGCGGATGCCAGCCTGGAGTTCATCGGCGAGGACAGGATCGACCATACGCCCAAGGACGAGGAGGTCATGATCAAGCTCGGCAGCGCGTTCGACGTGATCGGCGAGCGGAAGCAAACGGACTTTCGCGTAGAGTCGAGCCGCCGCTGGATGGAAGAAACGATCGAGATCAAGATTCGCAACCACAAGGACGAGAAGGTCAAGGTGATCGTCAAGGAAAACCTGTATCGCTGGACGAACTGGCGGATCACCGAGAAGACGCACGACTTCAAGAAGGTCGACTCACGAACCATCCACTTTCCGATCGAGGTCGAAAAGGACGGCGAAGCCACCGTTGAGTATACGGTGCACTATAGCTGGTAGGTAAAACGAACTGCGGGCGGAACAGGCCGAAAGGCGCCGGGCCGGGGGCGGCGCTACCCGATTACGTCGAGGATTCGCTCGACGGTCCCCCGGATGCGATCCGCGGTCTCGTACGTGCCCTCGGCGATTTCGACTCGAATCGCGCGGGCCTTAGCCAGACTCAGGCTGGACCGCTCATTGACGTCGAACGCAGTCCTACTGAAACGGGATATTTCGACCGTGTCCTCCGTCGGAACGATACTAACCGGATCGCGCAGTGCGGGGCTGGTCGGGCTCGATCCGGTGTAAGCCGAAAGAGAGTAGACACTTCCGATGTTGATGATCTCGCTCATGTCGCCACGTCCTTGAGCGATCCGGGCAATGTCGCCGCCCCGTTTCCTCGTGAAGCAGGGCTGCTGCCGAGTTCAGCTGTCAGTTCACATCACCGGCGCGCCCACCCTGGCCGCAGTGCGACCGCACCTCCGCTCACGCACTCCGCCATGAATCGCGAGTGAGGAAACTGGGCGTGCCAGTGTTGCGAGTAGCCGATCCATCGGCCTGCCTCGGACGGGACCGCCGTCGATTTTAGTATCGTCCGGGCTGTTTCTTGTTCTTGAAGGAAAATGGCGCCCAACGGTTGCGCGTGCGCAACACAACATCTTGCAAGCATCGAACAGACTCTGCCCTACATATCGCGACTGTCGTCGCGCAAACGCACTTAGCGGGCGCCGCTGTTGTCGAGGTGACCCGCGCCCATCCTTACC
Organism: uncultured bacterium; assembly: GCA_965371825.1. Taxonomy (GTDB): domain Bacteria; phylum Planctomycetota; class Phycisphaerae; order UBA1845; family UBA1845; genus JAJRUK01. The sequence goes on along the minus strand of CBDUZY010000035.1, from coordinate 4,081 downwards.
GGTGCGCAAACTAGGGCGGCTGGGAGGTTGAAATGTCCGATGCCGCGTTAAGGCCGGGCGTCTGGGATTCCCAAGAAACTTGCCAGACGCGCCAGCTCAAATGGTTTTTCCAGGCGAATCGTCGCCGGTGCTTCTTCCGAAGTCCGCGACGGGTGGGAAACAGTGCGGATTACGCAAGCTGAGGAGTTTCGCGATCGGACGAACTCCTCGAGTTCATCCGCGTCCCCGTCGCCCAAGTCATCGGATAGAACCACGGCGTCGATGGAGTGGCCCTGGAGAATCGGGTCGGCTGCGGAACGTGACTCCGCCGCGAACACCTGAAACCACTTTCCGAGATACGTGGTCAGAGACCAGCGCAGCAGGGGCTCCGGCTCTACTACGAGGAGATTCCCGCCCAACCGACAGGCCCCCTCTTCTGGAACCGCCCCGTTCTGCTCTCGCGAGGTTGACTCAGAACCGCCCAAAGCTCAACTCCTACCGATTTCGGGCTTGCAGGCTGCGTGCCAGCGTGGAACCTCGGCAAAAAATAAACCTCCTGTGATCTTCGGACGCCCGGGGACCGGGACCGGGGTTGCGATCTCTGAGCTTGCGGGGGCCTCCTGGCCGGTTCGAGAAGGTCTCGGCCCTACCCAGGAGTCGACAGTCGATTCCGAAGAATCGGAAGGGTCGGGGGACTGGTTCACCGCGTGTGGATGAAAACCATACCCCACCGCAAGCGCCCGGGCGCTCGTGACGCCGCTGCACAGCTGTGCAACCGGCACGAACCACACTGCCGCACGCACACCGGCGCTGGACAGCATCCGCGAACAGCCGCTCTAGTGCGTGGCGCGGAGCTCGTCGATCGCGACTGGCGCCGTCCTTTGAGTAGGACCTACCAGCTATGCACTCCGAGGTGGTGAGCGACTCCAACCCAGGGCGTCGACGGTCCCACGCTGTTCGTTTGCACATCACGCGCCGAGTCTGCGGTGTCAGAGACCGCCGTTGCACTCTATAATAACTTCATGGATGGACTACGTTTCAGTGATCTGAAGCGATCGGTCGGTTTCGACGACTATGACGCCGCAAAGGTGAAGTCCCTGGCGAGGCGCGCCGAAACGATCATACCGCACGTCGTCGACCGCTTCTACGATAGAATCCTCGATGATCCCAACACTCGGGCGGTCCTCGGCGGCAACGATGGACTGGTCGACAGACTGCGAGTCAAGCTGGCGCAGTGGCTGCGTGACCTGTTCGAGGGTCGTTACGAACAAGACTACTTTGACGCGCGATTTCAGATCGGCCAGACGCACGTGATGGTCGGTCTGCCCCAACACTACATGCTCACCGCCATGGACTGGATCTGGTGGGATCTCGAAAACGATCTTCGCGGCGAGGATGGGGGAGACAAGCTTGACGACGCTCTGCCCTCTTTACACAAGCTCTTGATGCTGGACCTGGCGATCATGCTCGAGAGTTACAAGGAGGCCTACGCCGAGCAGGTGCGGAAGTCGGAACGGCGAGCCGTGGAGGAGATACTCACTCAAGCGGAGCACCTCGCCGAGATAGGACAGCTCGCCGCGTCCCTCGCCCACGAGATCAAAAACCCGCTCGCAGGTATCAGCGGGGCCATCCAGATCATGCGCGACGCGATGCCGGACGATAATCCGCACCGTCCGATCCTGAGCGAGATCCTGGGGCAGATCAAGCGCCTCGACGCTACGGTTAAGGATCTTCTCCTATACGCGAGACCAACGCCGCCTCGACTCACCGTGTTCCACGTAGGCAACGCGATCACGCGAGTGCTGTCGGTTCTGCGCGAGGAACCCTCGATGCAGCGTGTTCGTATCCAGTACGCGGGAAGCCCCCCCAACGCGACCGTTCGGGCGGACGATGCCCAGATCGAACACCTCCTCATCAACCTGATCCTCAATTCGGCACATGCGTCGGCGGACGGCGGAGTCATTTACCTGCGGGTCGGCAGCAACAGCACGCACGTGAGGCTGACCGTGAAGGACGCAGGGACCGGAATGGCGCCCGAGGTGCGCGACCAGGCGTTCGAGGCGTTCTTCACGACGAAGGCCAAAGGCACGGGGCTGGGACTGTCCATTTGCCGGCGAATCGTGGAAGCCCATCGTGGGAAGATAGGGTTGGAGAGCAAGCTCGGGCGGGGGACTACGGTCACGGTCGATCTGCCGCGTCGCGGCGTTGTCGAGTCGTTGGGGGCGCAATCATGAAGGTCAGGGTACTGATCGTCGAGGACGAGAAGCTGATCCGCTGGTCTTTGCGGCAGAAGTTCGAAGCCCGCGGATTCCTCGTAACCGACGTGGAGGACGGCGCCCAGGCCCACGAAACTCTCGCCGCCAATGTCTACGATCTGATTCTGTTGGACTACAAGCTGCCGGACACGACCGGTCTCGACATCCTGCGGGAAATCCGCAAGAAAGATGACGACGTCGTGGTCATTATGATGACCGCGTATTCGAGCATCGAGAGCGCCGTCGACGCGATGAAGCTGGGTGCGTACGACTACATCACCAAGCCCTTCGACATGGACTACGTGTTGCGCACCGCTGACAAGGCGCTGGAAACGACCAAGCTGCGCCGCGAGGTTCGGGAGCTGCGCCGCCACATCCAGCATGAGTTCGCCATGGCCCGGATCATCGGGCAGGACCAGTGCATGCTCGAACTGTTCGACGTTATCGAAAGAGTGGCCCGAAGCGGCGCTTCGACGGTGTTCCTGCGCGGTGACTCGGGAACGGGAAAGGACCTCGTTGCCCGGGTCATTCACTACAATTCGGACCGCGCTCCTCGCCCGTTCATGAACATCACCTGTACGGCGCTTTCCGAACCGCTCTTGGAGAGCGAACTCTTCGGGCACGAGAGGGGTGCTTTCACGGATGCCAAGACGACGAAGAAAGGGCTTTTCGAGCTTGCTGACGGCGGCACGATCTTCCTGGATGAGGTCGGCGACATGCCGATGGGTCTGCAAGCCAAGCTCCTGCGCTTCCTCGAAGAGCGCACGTTCAGACGCGTAGGTGGAACGGTGGAGCTCTCCGTCGATGTGCGCGTGATAGCCGCGACCAACCGCGACATCGAGAAGGCCATGGCCGAGGGGTCGTTCCGCAACGATTTGATGTTCCGGCTGAACGTGATTCCCATTCAGCTGCCGCCGTTGCGGGACCGCGGGGATGATGTAAAGCTCCTCGCTCAGCACTTCGTGGAAGAGTTTACGAGAGAGTTTCGCAAGCCCATCAGCAGCATCGATGAGGAGGCTTATCGCAAGCTGTATACCTACCACTGGCCTGGCAACGTGCGTGAGCTGCGCAACGTGCTCGAACGAGCCGTTCTGCTTTCCAGGAGCGACACCGTCTGGGCGGATGATCTGGTTCTCGGCCCGGTCGACTCGGCGTCGGACGCCGCCGGGGGTATCGCCCTTCCGGCCGGTGGACTCGATCTACGTGACCTGGAAGCCAAGCTGCTGCGCGAGGCCCTCGCCCGCACCAACAACAACCAGACCCAGGCCGCCAAGCTCCTCAACCTGACGCGCGACGCGTTCCGCTACCGACTCGACAAGCTCGGCATTTCGTAGACGACGAGAGTGCCCCAAACGCATGGCGCAACGGCAGTACGCCTCTATCGGCAGCATCCAGCTTGCCGGCGTCCCTGCTTAATCGCCCGGGAAGACGTTGGGAATATCGCGGAAACCACTCAGGACGCGCACCACTTCCACCCCATCTTGCATTGCGCGATAGAAGATGACGTAATTGCCGACGGGAAAGCTCCGAAGCGATTCGCCGAGTTCGTCTCGAGTGCGGCCGATGCCGGGCTGTGTGGCCAGCGTCTCAAACTTGCCCACAAGCTCATCAATGAAGCGGTCGGCAGCGGTGGCGCTGTCCGATGCGATGTAGAGCCAAATCTCATCGAGGTCTGAACGAGACCGTTCGGAAAGGCGATACCGGCTCATGTCCGCGGTTTCTTCCTTGCGGAAAGGCGTTTGCGTCCTTTGGCCTTAATGTCGGCCGCAAGAGTGTTGAGCGATTGGTCGTCGTACTCGCTCACTTCACCCCGTTCAAGCTGGTCGACTCCAACACTGATTTCCCTG
>CBDUZY010000034.1:0-12160 GCA_965371825.1 uncultured bacterium | reverse complement strand
TGTGACCGGTCTGCCTGGCACGTTCCTGCATCCAGACTGAGGGGAAAGCGGATGCGTCGACCGGCGTCGGCATCCAACCCATTAGAGCCACGAGAAAGGTGATCCCCGCAACGTCCCACACGCCGGGTGCGGCGAAGTCGGGTGCTGCGGCCGGTCCCCGGCGTACGGCCGCGCACAACGCCACAACAGTGCACACTGCGAGAGTCGCCATGAGCACCTTCATCAGCTTGTCCAAGAGCGAGAAGCCACCGCACGCGAGGATGACAACGCAGAATGCCAGCAGGATCACGGCCCACAGCATCGGCGTGAGGCTCGCCGCGAATCCGCCAAACGCCGAGGAGGCCATGCCGGCTGTCACGATCGTGAGGACTGCGGCGGTGGGAATGCTCAAGCCCAGGGCGACGATCATGTAGCCGACCAGAGCCCATATACCGACGCGCCGGTACCCCTCGAGCAGGTTTTCGCCCGTGGCTGCGGTGTAGCGATGGGCGTATTCGAAGAACGGATACTTGAACAAATGGACAAGGACGACAACCCATACGAGCGAGAATCCGTAACCCGCGCCCGCCCGCGTAGACTGCACGAGATGCGAAACCCCGATCGCCGCCCCGGCGTACATTATTCCCGGCCCGAGGGCTTGCAGTAGGCCGGAGCGTCGCACCATCGGCGTTGCCTGCACGCAGCCTCCCTTGGTAGAGTGAAACACAAAAGATGAAGGACGTGACCGCGCGGTGGTCCTTCATTCGGTGCTATTCATCCTGTATTCAAGGCCAGGCGTCAAGCGACGGAGTCTTTGTGCGGAAGGCGACACGGCACCTATAACGACTTGTGAATGCGGGAGCTGCTGTTCTACACTCAGAGGGTGCCCTTGGAACACGGGTGCATCAAAGGCCCAACTCCGCGTCGGTCACGGGAGCGCTTATGCGAATCTCGCCACCGAATCGAATCAACCCGGCCGGGCGATGAATCGACGCCAGTGTTTCGAGCAACGTCTTGTCAGTCATCCGAACGACAAATGAGGAAGGGTTGGCACGGTAACGGTCCAGAACGGATGGATCCGTCGTGACAATCGAAGTGATGACTACCGCTCGCTGTGGGACAACCGTAGTTACGCTTGCCGGAACGGGATCAGATGCCTCACTCTCAACGACCAGCCGCGTGTCCGGAGACTCAGTGCCCCCGGGAATCGCCAAAGCGATCAACAAGACGAGCACGCACAGGGATCCGCCGGCTGCGAGCACGCGTCGTCGCATGCGTCTCGCGCGATGCGTACGCTCCATCACGCCGACTAGGTCGTGGAGCATTTCGTCGCGACGGGTGAGGCCGCCCCGACTCAGCGGTGCACCTTTGGGGTTACTCATCATAAGTCTCCCTCGCTCGACGGCGCAGACGGGCGGTAAGACGTCGGACCCGTCCGTCTACGGCCCCGGGTTTGAGTCCGACAGTCCGCCCGATCCGCTCGAGGGTCCATCCCAACCGGTGGCGTAACAGCAGCAGCCGGGTGTCGGGGTGGCTAAGATCAGCCAGCTCACACCGGAGCCACTCCAGCCTCCTGTCGAGTTCGTTGTCGTCGGAACCCTTCCGGGGCAGTTCGGCGGCCACCCGCTCCCACCGCCGTTGTCGGGCTTCTTTCCGAAGCTGGTCGTAGGCACACGATTGGACGACGACTCGCAACCAGGATCGGAGGCGTTTCTCTGTGTCCATGGGCTTCATACAGCGGATCACCTTTACCATCGCATCCTGGACGACGTCGAGGCAGAACGACTCATCGCGGCCGGTGGCTCGTCTGGCATCCGCGAACATGTCGTCGAACCGCTCACGGAACAAACGGGTGAACGCCTCGGTGTTACCCGAGGCGATCGCCGTGGTGAGTTCTCTGACGGAACCGCCCAAAACCGTGCTCGCAAGATGAAACGGATATACCCGACAGATTCTACTCCTTTGTTTCGCGGGTCAAACGCTCTTCGAGCTCGCGAATTCTCTCGTCTCGTCGTCGGATCTTCTCACGCAGACCGTTTGCTTCCTGTTCGAGCGTTTTGCGCTGCTTCAAGAGGGCCTCCCTTTCGGCCATCAGATCCCAGATGTCCTCGCTATTCTCCTCTGCGTCGGCCTCGAGCTCCGCAATCAGCGCCTGAGCATCTCCCGCCCGCTTGAGCCCGTGCAGCACCTCCAGGACCACGAGGCTCCCCCGAAGCTCGCTGACCACCTGGCCGATCGCGTGCAGTTGGCTTGACGTGCCCCGGGCGATGAGCAGACCGGTGGACTCGTGAAAACGGACTTGCGCGGGCTGGTTGTGCTCGATCAACAGCTCGACTGCCGTTTCCACCGCAGTCAGCACCTCCTTGGCGCTCATCTTGTCGCCGGCCAGTTCGTCACCGATAAGATCGAGCACGCTCCACACCTTAACCTCCGCCTGTGTCCGGCCGCCGTGCTTGTTGGCCGACACCCGGAACACGGGTTTGCCGGCCGATCTGACGTCCTCGACTTCGACGTAGATTGCCATGCGATCGTCGAGGTCATACCGTCCGACCAGCAGGTGGACGGCGGCCCTGACCGTGACCGATTCAAGCTCAACGGGTGGGACGTGCACCTTCCCCGCCTCACCGGTCGCCACCATGATGTTTGCGCCGCTTGCCGCCTTCCGAACCGCCTGGACGTACTCTTCGAGCGTCCCTCCGGGAAACGTGAGCGTGATCACGGGCACGCTTTTGACTTCGACCCCGGTATCTGGCGCCTGAGCCCACGCTCGAGGTCCCCATGCGAGGGTCATGCACACCAGGGCAACGCCGAGAAGATTGAGGAATCTCATGGGCGATTCTCCGTTCTTGGACCGCGAGTCGCCACACGGGACTCTTACCTTGGATACGTACGTAGCCCCCGGATTTCGCGCCTTGTCAATGTCGTTTTTTATGGCCGGGCCGGACAAGCCTTCACACGCTGTTTGCGGCCAACCGAGGCAGGTTCGCGGTCCTATAACCCCACGCGGAAATCGTCGACACCGAGCGGTTGCCCGAACCGCCTGCGAAGCCCGGCACGACGATGCTCGCAGGGCGACAGCTCGCGGACCCGAAGCGTCACTTGTCGCTCGGGTGCATTCCCTACACAACGTGGGAACGCAACTCAGTCATCTAATGGTTCGGCTTCGACGAACTGTACGCCGATTCGGTGTTGGCGGCCGCCGAGGTGGAAGCAGCTGGTTACCATACCGGTCAGGAGGGGTCGGCCGGGCAATGGGTCGAACTGTGTGCAGATGACAGTGTCCTTGTGCAGGAATTGGTCGAAGATGAAGCTAAACCCGCCGCGAGATATGTCCTGGGTCGTGACCTTCAACTCCCGGGGGGTATCCCAAGTATCGCGGCGGTCCCTGACCGAGATGGTAAGGCTTGCCACCCACGGCATTCGCGGGTGGCGGCGCTGGTTGCGCACTGGGTCTTCGCGCCCGTGCCTCTGAAACAGCGCCTCGTAGACCTGATCCGGCGTAGCCGTGTCCGCGCGTAGCTGGCCGTTGAACAGCGTGCCGGTCATGTGCCGTGCTCCGTGCGCTCTCCGCAGCCCTGTCGATACGAGTTCTCACCCGGCCGCGGTCACGCAGGTCTTGGGTCTGTCGGCAGGTGGGAGTTACCGCGGCACTGATTTGTCGGCACTTTGTTGCGGTCTCTTTGCTGTCGCGCGTAAGACACATGCATCAGGGATGCCGGATGCCGAGTCCGGTAAGATCTGTCCGGCGGCGTGCTACTTGAGTTCGACGTCCCAATAAGCTGCGTCAAGGAACTGCTTCCAGGAAGCGTAGCGATGATCGGACAGTGTCACGCTGACGACGGGATTGCGTCGCGGCTTGACGGGCGGGCGTATGAGCCGGAGGTTGGCCTCCGCCGGCGTTCGCCCTCCTTTTCGGACGTTGCACTTCGTGCAAGCGCAGACGATGTTCTGCCAAGTGGCCGTTCCACCGCGTGAACGGGGAATCACGTGGTCCAGGCTGAGCTGCGATGAACCGAACCGCTTGCCACAGTACTGACACGTGTTGTTGTCTCGGGCGAAGAGGTTTCGCCGATTGAACTTGACCTCCTGCCTCGGCAACTTCGAAAACGTGAGGACGCGTACAATGCGTGGAACGGCGATGTACAGGCGGACGGTGCGGATCCAATCGTGATCCGACGGCTCAAACTCGCGCTTGAACGCACTGAGTTCGGTCCAGTCGTCGAAGTCGTACGACACATATTGCCCGTCCTCGACGGCCACAACCTCGGCAATCGGTTGCCTCTCCTCATTCCGTTTGAAGAGGAGGGTGATGGCCCGGCGGACGCTGACGACGCGCATGGCCATGTAGTGGGCGTTCAGCAATAGAACGCGACCGTTCAGGGGCGACGAGTTGATCGAGACTGCCGTTGCGAAGACACCTTCTCCTCACTGAACCATCACCAGCAGCGCGGCGAACACCACATGTCCTTCCGTCTATTATAGCGCCGTAAGGCTGTGAGTACAAGCTGTTTCGCTCGGGGTCTTGGGGCGTATGAGGCACGATGGGGCCTGTTGATGAGTTGAAAGGTTCGGTTGCCCGGTCAGGGGGGCGCGAGCGATACCGTTCAGCCCGATTCTGTAGGACGTTCGCCGTACAACTGGGCGATCCTCTCCGTCTCGACTGACCGCATAATACGGGCGGACCTCCCCCGAAGGCGCGCGCTCGGCCCACTAGAAGGCCGACAGGACCCCATCTCCGCACCCGGAGGACCCGACTACCTGTCCAACGTCGTCTATCGCGTAGGCGCTCTTCGGGATCGCCGGAAATAGCTTACCTAGCGAGGTCCTCAAACGGTCGGTGTGAAAATGTTCCGCGCGGGTCGGCGCCTGTGTAAGTGCCTTCTGCTGTCATCTCGACCTCGCTAGCCGCCTGCTCTTGAAGGGCCTTCTTACGAACCTGCCAGTAGTCTGCAATTCGTTGGACGGCCCAGTCCACGTCGTCGGTTACCTCACACAGATTGAAATCGTCGTTACCGATGTAGCCGCGACTGCGCACCTGCTCCTGAAGCCAGTCGAGCAGCGGCGACCAGAACTCGGTGCCGATGAGGATCACCGGAAAGGTCTCCGTCTTACCCGTCTGTATGAGCGTCATCGACTCGAAGAACTCGTCGAGCGAGCCGAACCCGCCGGGGAAGCAAACGAAGGCCGCAGCGTACTTGATAAACATGACCTTGCGGCAGAAGAAGTAGCGAAAGTCGAGCGACACCGTCTGGTAGTCGTTCGCGCTCTGCTCCTCGGGAAGGAAGATGTTGAGCCCGACGCTGACACCGCCGGCTTGGGCAGCGCCCTTGTTCGCCGCCTCCATAATCCCCGGCCCGCCTCCGGTGATAACGGCGAACCCCTGTTGAACCAGCTTGGCCGCAAGCTGCTCGGCCACGCCGTAATACGGATCGTCCGGGCGAGCCCGCGACGAACCGAAAACGGACACTGCCCTAGGCACCCGCGACATCGTCTCGAACCCTTCCACGAACTCCGACATAATCCTGAAGATCCGCCAGGTCTCGTCCGCGGGTCGAAGGTTGGAGCTGAGTCGTTGATCCATCCTGTTTCTCCTCGCAAGCACAACGCCACTTTGTCGCCTCGGGCGAGCCATCCACGCCCTCAGCGTTACCGGCGACATTCTAACAGCGGCATGATCGACCGCCCATGCGAGTTCGGCAACCGCGCCGCCCGACAAATCTTCACCAGGTTGACTTGCTTCGCCAGGAACTGCAAATATGATAGATGAAGAGGACCCCGGTGGCCCGCCTCTTGCGACGGACGGGCACATCCGTCATACCGGAAGGCCCCGCCTGGTGTCCGAGTGGCAGTGTGGAGCGTCGCCGATGAACCGAGGTTTTTCTGGCAAGTTCGTACTGCGCTTCTCAATAGTGGCGGTGATCGTTGCGATTCCCGCAACCTCCTTCGCGGGCCCCAACCTGATCGCCATGGGCCAATATGATGCCGTCCCCTTCGCCCGCGCGGAAGGTCGCGTAAGTTTTTCGGGCAACGAAGTCATCTTTCAGTTCGAGGACCCGGAGCTGGATTTCGGACGCGTCGTGGTGCGGTCAAACCAACCACTGTCCGTCGTCCGCCGCGACTTGTTCGTCGGGTTCAACGGCGAAGGACTCTTCATCAACACGCAGAATACGGATCCCGGCGGCGGTACCGTTCAGGTCCGCGAGGTCGAGCTGTGGCTGAGGATAAAGGGCGTGATCCGTGAGGGCCAAAGCTACGAGTGGGAGATGGAAGGAGGAGGCAGCCAGGAGAGAAACGAGGGGATTCCGGCAGTCATTCCCGTGCTCTGGGCCGACGGCGATCAGATCGGAGCGGAAGTGACAATCCGGCAGCCTGAGCTCGAGGATGCCGACAAGATCGTCCGTCTTCTCTTTCCCCACGGGGTCGTCCGGATTCCACGGTTCGAACGACAGACCGGGGCGGCGTGGATAGTCCTCAAACCGAACAACTTCGGAAGTTCCTTCGCACTCCGCCGATTCTCGTTTCGAGAGGTGGACACGGAGCTGGCAACCGATGACGCGTCGTCGATGCCGATTCCCGTGCGGTACATCCCCATACGCAGTGTTCTAGAGGACGGAGTCGCCGAGGTGCTCGATCGGTGTGGCGCGACACTGAAACCGCTGCAGAACGACGACGGTTCTTGGGGCAGCGGAAGCGACATTGAACAGATCGTTATTGAGACGGCCTACGTTGCCGATGCGCTCGCTGAACTCGATCCCCATGACGACCACGTCAAGAGAGCGATTGAGTGGTTGGCTGCTCAGGAACCCGCCGACGACGATCCGTGGGGTACGGGAACCGTCGCCGCCCGTCTCCACTGCATGGCGAGGCACGGGGGCATGGCGGACTTCGAACGCACCGTCCGGAAGGACTCGATCTTCCTCTCCAACGCCCAGTGCAAGGACGGAGGCTGGACGCTCGGTTTGCACGAACGGATGAGCGGCGATGCAGCGGCAGTACAATCCGATCACGAGAGTTCGCTTCGAGTGCTCTTAGCCCTGCTCGAAGCGCGGTTCGCCGGTGCGGCCGCGGAGAGCAGGGTCTGGAAACAGGCTATGCGCTATTGGACGGATGCTCAAACCTATGACGGCGGATTCAGTGAGAAGCTGGCCCGATACGGGGGAGTCGGTGAAACGGCTACGAGCGCACATACAGCCACCGGAGCGGCGGCTTTGATAACCGCTTTGGATATGGCCTCCGGAATGGGTGGCCGAAGGTGCTCGACGTACAGGGCAAGTGCGTTTCAACTTCGAGCGATCGGCAGCGCGATTGCCTGGCTCGAAGACAACTTCACGGAAGAACTCAGAACAACCGGCTCGTTTGTCACCCCGCCCGATCCATACTTGGAACCCGAGCGGATGCAATTCCTGGGATCCGCTTCGGGAATCAGTCACTTCAACAACAAGAACCACTTCGTAGAGTCGGCGCGCTCGCTGCTGCGGCAGTACGACCGGGGTTCCGCTATGTTCGGAGTGCGTGGAGCGGACGGCAAGTTCGTGGAATCACCGTCGGTCTTGCGGACGGCGCGGGCACTGTCGATTCTCGGTTCCGGTGCCGCACCCACCATCTGCCAGCGCATTATCGTCGGCGACAAAGAGAACGGATGGGGACAGTACCGAGGCGACGTTCAGCATCTAGTTCGCTATCTCGCCGGTAAACGGGGACGGCAGTTCAACTGGCGGCGTACAACAATCGACAGTGATATCCGCTGCCTGGCGGAGGTCCCCATTCTCCTCTTGAGCTTCGTCGGACCGTTCTCCTGGTCACAAGAAGAGTGGGGAAAGATACGCGAGTATAGCCTCGCGGGCGGGTCCGTCGTCGTCGCCATCGATGAAGGGGCGGCCGATCAGCGCCAAGCCGTGCTTGCGGGGCTTCGCGACGCGTTCCCCGAATACGAGCTTTCGGAGCTGTCGAAGAAGGCCCCCATTTTCGACGTTGAGACATCAGACGGACGGAGCGCCCCGGCCGTCGAGGGAGTCCTGGCTTTGGGGAATGGTTTTCGGGATTTTGTGTTCGTAGCACCCGAGAGTTGGCCCTGCCAGTGGCATCTTAATCAAGTGGAAGCCCACCGCGAGTCGTTCGCTTTCATGGATCGCTTGCTGACTTACGCGACGGACGGGTCGCCGCCGCGCAGCTCGTTCGCGGCATCGACCTATGCGATGCGCGCTGCGTCGTCAAAGTCGATGACCGTCGCCCATTTGCAGATCGGGGCGGCCCTTCCGGCATATCCCAACCTTCTGGATACGATGGATCGCCTGATGCAGTCGAACTACCGGGTGAGTGTGGTTGAGACGGCCGACCCGTCGCAGGCCGATCTCGTTTGGGTTAACATAACCGGCGAAGCCCCGCCCTCTGAATCGGCTCGCGCATCAATCCGCCGGGCGATTCGCAACGGAAAGTACCTTTTCCTAGACGTGGTCAGCGGCAACCGAGACTGGGACGAAAGCTTCCAGACTGTCCTCAGGGAGATCGACGACGGGATCAGCCTCCAGAAGCTGCGCCGGACCGATCCACTCTTTACCGGAGAGATCGCCGGAACCCAGGGGTTCGACGCGACCCGCGTGAGCTTGCGACGGTCTCTGCAAACGCGTTTCACGAAGGTCGGACGCTGCGATCTGTACGCGATCACACGGAACGAAACACGGGTCGGCGTCTACAGCGCACACGATGTCTCATCCGGCATAGGTTACCACTACTTCCCCGGCTGTCGCGGCCCGATGCCTGCGGATGCGCGGAAACTGGCCATGAACGTCTTCTTGACGGCTTACGATTGGAAGATCAATGGGCGACCGAGTGAATAGGTCAAGGCACATCGAAGAGTGGATGTTTCACGCGAGCGTTACGTTAGCGGCGGTGCTGATCGTCACACCGGTAACGGCTGAAGTCATAGTCCTGAAAAACGGGACCTTCGTCGAGGGGAAGATAACGGTTCACACGCGGACGACGATCACCATCGACACCAAGTTCGGGGCGCGAACGTTCGCCAGAAGAGAAATCGATGAAATCGTAGAGACGGTCGAAGACGGCGACACCGAAGAGGTCCGGGACTTCGCAAAACTACCTCCGCCGGTCAAGGCGGTTCTGAATGCCCGGGCCGACTACGAGCTGGGGAACTACGAGCGGGCACTCGCCAGGATCGAGCCGCTGAGCGGCTACGACCAGGACCCGGCGCTCCGCGTAAGAATCGACTGGCTGAACATAGAGCTGAACGAGAGAGTTGGCAGGTGGGAGAAGGCCAAGAGACTGCTTAACCAGAAAGTAGGGAATGGGATGCCGCGCGAGCGGGTCCGTGCCCAAGCCCACTTGGACATTTTCAGAACTAACCCTAGGTACGATCTGCGATATGTTGGGAGAAAGCACGCCCGAAATTTCATACGGGACCAGCGGGCACGGGACCGCGCCAGGGAGCCGGACTCGCTTCGCGATCGTGATACCATGCGACTCGCCCTCGAGGAATACTGCAAGCAACTTCTCGTTGAGGAGAAGCTGAGCGTCAAAGCCTTCGCGGACGAACTCGATCTCGAGGTGACGTACAACGCGATCGTGGAGGCGGGCGGAACCGGCGACCTGTCAAGACGCCTGCCGTACATCGAGTCCTTGAAGCGCGCGGAGGGATCACTACTGAAGGCCCAAGCGATCCTCGGCGACTACGGTGCCGCCTTCGAGCTCGATCTTGCCCGCACGGAGCTCAATCATCTGCTGACGGTCTCGGGCCGCCTTCTCGCCGAGGCGATTCAGGCGAGTCCGGAGTCCTACACGCCGGCGGCAAACCAGCGCAGCGGCCGGTTGACCGGCGAAGGTCGAAGGATGTGGCGCGAGCGGTGTGAGGAGTTCCTCGAAAAGGCCAGACCGCTCACCCATCTGTACGCCTACATGGTTGACAAGGTCGACAGGTACCCGGCGGCGCTGCGCGATCTACAACAGATCTTGAAGTCCCAAAAGGATCGGTTCGAGGAAATGGTCAAGGCCGTCAGAAAGGCGAAAGGGCGCACCCATGTTTGAGCACTCCGTTGTGTGGGGGAATCGGAAGCGCGTCCTCGCCGCCCTGCTGGTGTTTGCGTTCTCACATACCGCGGGCGGCGCTGACCTGAAGCGGATCGATATCCTCATGCAGGCCGGCAAGTACGGCGAGGCAATAGGCCTACTGATCAAGGAAACGGAGCAGAACCCGGCCCATGGGGCTGCTCGCGTGCTCTTGGCGGAAGCGTACGAGAAGGCCGGGATGTTCGACAAGGCGATCTCGACTTGGGATGACCTCGCCCTCCTGCTGCAAAGCGAGGATAACCTCCGAAAAGGCCGCCGGGCGGTAAGCCGCATGCGCCGCATCCGGCTAGACAGTATGGACGCCTCCAGGCTAAGAGACGAAGATCGACCAGCGGATCCATTCAAGATTGACATGCCGGAGATCGACTGGCGCGGTCTGGACGTCATAGAAGACTCGAAGTATCTCCCGCCGCTCTTCCCCCCACCGTATGACGTCGAGGTTCCTCCGTTCGCCTACGAAACGGAGCACTTCACGGTCTACTCGACAAACGAGAGGCTCTCGGAGGTTGTCGGTGGGCGTGCCGAGACCTACCTCGACTTCATGGTTGAACGATTGTTCGGCGGACGTGCCTGGGCCGTGCGCTTCCCGATCGTCGTTTACCCTACACAAAGAGACTACTTCTCACACGGCGGCCCGCAGGGTAGCGCCGGCGTCACCATGTCGCACGTTTCGGGCAAGACGCAACTGATCTCCCTGTTCCATCTCAAACCGGAACGACAAGGTGCCGGACGCTCCGGCCACAGTGGAAGCGGGTCAAAGATCTACAAGTATGCCATCGAGAGCATTCTCCCCCACGAGCTGACCCACGCAGTGCTCAACGAGTTCTTCGCCGGCAAGCGCCCGCCGCAGTGGTTACACGAAGCCGTCGCCGGGAGATTCGAACAAACGCGCGATCACTATGGGGAAGCGGCGAGACTCGCTCGCAAGGTCGTCGCCGGAGAGTACTTCCGGATGCGCGATCTATTCGATCAGAAGGGTTATCCCGAGCGCGTAGGCCTCTTCTACGAACAGGCCGCGGTCGTCGTGCTCTACTTGTTCGAGACCGGCCCGGCGGCGATGCACGCCTTTCTCGACGAGCTGGCTGCAGGCAACGACCACGACGCCGCGTGCTCGGCGGCGCTCGGGATTCCGGAGGAGAACGCCGTCGAGGAATTCGAGCGGCGCTGGGTCGACTGGATGCGCCGTCGCTACCTCACGGACCTGGACCTCGAAAGCGACGGCACGCAGACCGTTGCGGCCGGGAGGAGCAACAACGCCGTGTTCCTGCCTTGGGTCAACGAGAAGGCCACGGCAGACGAACTCGATACGTGGCGCGACGTTGACCTGACTTCCATGGAGTCCTTCATCGGCGTCGGTCGATCGATCCGGGACTGGTCGTCCAGTGACAACGCATTGCACTGCACCGTCTCGGGAAAGATCGGAATCAGTCTCCTCGGGATCCGAATGAACGAAACTCCGCCGGCGGCGGTCCGTTGCACTGTCAGGTACATGGGCAACCCGGCTGATCCCGGCAGATGGTTCGGATTCACCCAACTCGACGCCGACGCGAACGACACATGTATCGAGGCACTTGCACCGCTCCCCGACACCACAACCCACGAAATTCTCTGCCTTTGGTCCGACGACCTGTCGGTCTATCTGGACGGCAAATGCATCGGGCGTTACCCGGCGACGCAGGTCTCGGGCGACGCCCGGGACATCGACTTCCCTTTGGCGATGGTCGCCCACGGCCCGGTGGAGATAAAAAACCTGAGGATCGCCTCGATCGACGTCTTCTCCGATAAGCCGGTCGTGGCACAAGGCGAGGGCCAGGACGATCGCCGCCGCGACCGATCAGGTAGGAGCCGTCGCCGGCCGTAAGTCGGAGCTTACCCCAGGCGCTGAGGGACGGTTGAACCGCAGGCTCGGGCTCTCGTCTGACGTTATCGGGCCTTGGCGGACCCCACATTCCTCAGCCCGTTGACACTCCGTTCTAAAGGCCGAACCGCGACCCGCCGACCTTTCCGATGACTACGGGCCGTGATTCCCGGACGTGGCCCTCGGCGATCTGTCGCCCATCAGGCGCGGCGCGGCATAGGGATCGACCGCCCGACCGCCCGA
>CBDUZY010000033.1:0-12173 GCA_965371825.1 uncultured bacterium | reverse complement strand
ACCTGCCTGCCCCTCGATGGGCCCAGGCGCGAAACCCTCGGCATCCTCGAAGCCTGTGAATGTGACCCTCTCTGGGATCACCATCGAGATATACCGATTCTTAGCCACATGCGACGCGAAGGGATCGGGATCGGGCGTTCGCGGCGGGTCGGGTATCAACGAGCAGTCGCATATATCCGAGACGCACGTCGGAGCCGTCAGACCGGTGATCGACTGGCACTCGGCATCGTCAACACACGGAATCATCGCGCTGTTGACGTCCGTACCGGCGCAGCTCTCGTCCGACTGGCACTGGTCATCGAACGTACAGGGGTTGCCATCACCCGGGGCGGTGCATGGGTCACCCTCCGCAATGGGCGCGGTCTCGCACGTACCCCGCATTTCCGGAAGGCTGCAGGCCGCCGTCTGACAGACATTGCCAGGCGTCGGAACGCACGTGGTGCCTGTTGTGGCGTCACAGCACTCGTCCGGATCCCAGACGGGGATATCGGCGCTGGAGCACGCGCAGTTGGTGCACGTGTCGTTCGTGCACAGGTCATCCGGGACCTCGTGGCAGTCGTCGTTGGCTAAGCACGCACAACAACCGTCGTTGGTCGGCGGATTGTCGCACACTCCGTCTTCGGCCCACTGCGCCGGGTCGTTGCCCGGAGTCAGACACTCGTCCTCGGTAAGGCCGTTCGCGCACCCTGCCGAGCCCGACCCGATGTTATGGCAGCAACTTCCAACCGGAATCGGTGGAACGGTAACAACGGCCTGCCGGAAATTGATCGGGATGCCGAGTTCCGGGAGCCGAACGTTGCCCCAGTCGGCGAGATACGTTTCGGCGAGGACAAAATCCAACGTGTACGTGCCCTTCGCGCATTCGGGAACCCACAACGCGAGCGTGCCTATGTAGTAAGGTGCCGGGTACTGGTCGTCGGGGCGCGGCTCGGAGGGGTCGGCGGACGAGAAGCACAGCGGACCGGTCGGGCTGACCAAACCCCAGTCGGCCGTGGTGGTTAGCCACGTGTTGCTGTGGATCCACTGCTTACCGTCGGCATGGGGATCCTTGCCGGTGTTGATCCAGCCCCAGTCGCAGAAACCCGCAACAGCGCCACCACATCCGGGGTAACCCACCGAGTTGAACTCCGCCTGGCACCCGAGGGGGTTGGTGCACGAAACCCCGTAGCCCGATTCTAGATTGAGCTGCAGGATATCGCACCCGGGATTCGACGGCGACGCGTTGTCACCCAACATCGTAGACGAGTCGAGACGGAGCGACGTGGACCGCACAGCGATGCCGCTACCCGCCGTGGAGTCCCACTGGCCTGCCTCCACGTGGAAGAAAGCCCTGAATCCCCCGCCCCCGATGTCCACGGCCAGCGTGTTGCCGCTGATGTTGGCGTCCGTGTACCCAGGGCCGGTCGCGGCTTGGTTGTACGGCTCGCCGTCAGCGTTCCAGTACACGGGCGTTAGGCTGATAAACGCCTTCTCACCGCCGGCGACGACGGAGTTGATGTGATCACTCGGTTCCGCCAAGAGCCCTGTCGTGTCCGACCTTGCCCTTTCGTCGCCGCGCGCGGCCCCTCCGTCAACGACCTGCGCCGCGGCCTGGACGCTGATCGCACAGGCGCTCAAAACGATGATGACGCATACCCAGTCCCGGCAGTTCCTTGAACGACTCATGTGAAGACCTCCCAGGTTTGAGACTTCGGTGATGACATTCTCACCGCCTCGATCAGATGCGTTTAGGGCGGCACCTAATACCCGGCGTCCCATCGCCACACGGTCGTTGGCTTCGTTGCCGACGGCGGCCTCCGGCCCTGGCTCGAGACCTTGTAAGACGCAAGCCTCGAGCCCCTCTCTTTGGCGGTGCCACCAATTTCTGACGAGGTCGAGTATACCGGGTGGAGGCGGTCGAAATCAAGAAAAAAGGAACGACTTCCCGAGATTGAGAACAGATATCTTTTGACAACTGAATTCCAAATGCGGTGTCTCTCGATGCGCTGGATCCCTCGAGTTCTTTTCGGCTTCCGTAGTGCGAAATGGGCGCCTGGGTGCATTGGACAGGCGCCGTCACCGCCATGGCACTTAGTGCCCTGGAGGATGTTCGCGCGGCATAGGTGCCAAAGAGAATCTGCACTTCCATGCGAGTCCCCGAGGTATGGGCAAGGGCATCTATTGGCTGATGATTGCCAGAGGAATCAAAGCGATGTTACAAACTCCTGTCTTCGTCAAGGAAGCGGCGGTATGATCCCCCCATGATCATCACCATTGACGGTCCGGCCGGGTCGGGAAAGTCCACGGCGGCGCGGAAGCTGGCTGCACGCCTCGAGGTGCCATACCTTGACACCGGGGCGATGTATAGGGCCGTCGCCTACGAGGGATTGCGCCGGGGTGTCGATCTGACGGACGAAGCCGCAGTCCGTGACATGGTGCGGCAGATGAGCATCGAGCTCGACTGCGGGCCGACGCACACCCGCATTCACGTTGACGGCCACGACGTCAGCGAGGCGATTCGAACGCTGGCGGTAAGCGCCGCAACATCGCACGTCGCCCGCCATCCATCGGTACGCAAGCTCCTCGTCGAGCACCAGCGGCGAATCGGCGAGTCCTTGAGGTCTTTCATCACCGAGGGGCGCGATCAGGGCAGCGTGGTATTTCCGAAGGCCGACATGAAGTTCGTACTCGACGCGTCGACAGACAGACGTGCCGAGCGCAGGTTCCAGGAGATGATTGCCGACGGCGAAGACGTCTCGCTGGACGATGTTACCGAGAACATCCGTCGACGCGACGAGGTTGATTCCAAGCAGTGGGCACCGCTCTTGACGTCACGGGATACCGTGGTAGTTGACACCACGGGCATGTCACTCGCCGAGGTCGTCGATCGGCTGGCCGAGCACATATCGCACGCCCGCGGCTCGTAGGCTCATAGCGGACCCTGGAGGTAGATCGCCCTCGCCGGCTTCGCTCCCTGCAATCGCACCATCGCGTTGGGGTAGAATAGAGGAAGCGGCAACCTCGCCATGCATGAGGATAGGTGGGGTCTCGTCCGCGTTTGAGGGGTGTCGTTTGACGCTGGAAACGGCTTGGGCTAGGCTTGGTGCGGGGAATAACGGTATTTTCGGACGTTGTAGACGGTTCTAGACCAGGGAGGGTTTGATCGTCGAGCACCTCTTTACCTTCGCCGGGTCTCGCGACACTCCCTGAGTTTGAAACTGTGCCGGTCGGGCCCGGATTGCGGGTGATACGGGGTTTTTGGAAATCGGGCGATGCCGAGCTTCAACTACAAGGCGGTCAACGCCGGCGGCGAACAGATTTCGGGCGTATTGACGGCCGAGAACTACCTGGTCGCCTTACGGATGCTCGAGGAGCAGGCCCTCTACCCGATTAACGTTTCCGAGGGGCTGGAGCAGACCAAGACCGCACTCGGGCGTCGGCGGGTGAAGCAGGCGCACCTAACCACCTTCTACGGCCAGCTGGCAGACCTCTTGCGGGCCGGCGTCCCCATGCTTCGTGCCTTGGACGTCCTGTCGGGCAAGGGTGCGCGTGGAGCACTCGCCCAGATGATCCGGGAGTTGCGCGAGGACGTTGCCGGTGGGGCGGCTTTGGGGGACGCGATGGCCAAGCATCCGAGCGTGTTCTCGACGCTTCATTCGTCGATGGTTCGCGCCGGCGAACAGGGCGGCTTTCTCGAGGACGTGCTCCACCGAATCGCTATCTTCTCCGAGAGGCAGGACGAGCTTCGCAACAAGGTCCGCGGGGCGATGGTCTACCCGTGCATTCTCGTGTTCTTCGGAGGCGGCGTTCTGTTGTTCTTGCTGCTCGTGGTGGTTCCGAGGCTACGAGTTTACCTGCGCCCCGAGACGTTCAATGTTCTTACCGACGTGGTGTTCTGGCTCGTCGATCTGTTGAAGGACCACAGCGTTGCGATACTCGTCGTGATAGCGGCGATCATCGTGGGCGTGTCGTCCTGGTTGAGGACCGCGACGGGACGACGGATGTTCGAGCTCTTCAAGCTGCGGGCTCCCGTGCTGGGCAACATCGTCACGATGGTGGCCATCTGCCGCTTCTGCCGAATCCTGGGCACGATGCTTCACAACGGTGTGCCCATCTTGCAGGCCCTGAAGATTTCGAAAGACTCCGCGGGCAATGACATACTCGCCGAGTCCATCGAGCAAGCGGCGGACAGTGTGAAGAAGGGCGCCGCCCTGTCGACGCCGCTCGGAGAGAGCAATCTGTTTCCCCCGGCGATACTCGACATGATCGCAGTGGCTGAAGAGAGCAACAACCTCGAAGAGGTGCTGGTGCAGATCGCCGATACGAACGAGGTGCGAACCGCGCGAGCGATTGATCTGGGCGTGCGCATCCTCGAGCCGATTCTGCTCCTGGCGATGGCCATTATCGTGGGAGGCATTTTGATCGGCTTGCTGCTGCCTATCCTGACGATGGGCGCCGGTGTGCGCTAGTTTGGTGCGCGTAAATGGGATGGTGGTTGCGATTGAAGACTTTGGGGAGCGAATAGCGACTCCGTTAAGACGGATTCGAACCTTCTCTAGCAAGGAGAGACACTATGCGGCGGAAGAGTTGTAAGAGACGATCGGCTTTCACGCTACTGGAGCTGTTACTCGTAGCCGGCATCTTGGCGGTGCTCGCGGCGTTCGCGATTCCCAGCCTGATGGGCCAGGCCGAAAGAGCAAAGATCGACATCGCCAAGGCGGCTGTGTTGCGAAACGGGGCGATCGCAAAGGCCCTGAGCGCATACAAGTGGAGCATGGGCAAGTACCCGGAGACGGACGAAGGGCTTGCGGCGCTCTTCAAGACAAAGTCTGAAATGAAGGACGACGAGCGGTACGACGGCCCCTATCTCGAAGGGACCTATGAGGAACTGCTCGATGCCTGGGGTAACCCGTTCGAGTACAAGTCTCCTGGTGAGATGAACGAGGAGGGATACGACCTGTGGAGTTGGGGGCCGAACAGGGAGGATGACGGCGGCAAGGAAGGCAGTGACGACATCAAGAACTGGCGTGAGAAGTAGGGCCGCGCCGCCGCACGGTGTCGCATGTTTAGACGCATCCATAGAACGCCGACCACGGGCGAAGGTGGTCGCGGTGATTTGAAGCCCGCGCCCACCGCACTGGACCGTGCGCTCTTCGTTCGTTCGGGTCGGGCATTCACGCTGTTGGAGGTCGTGCTGGTCGCCGGCCTGCTGGTGATCATCAGTGCGATGATCCTTCCAAACTTCGTCGCGCAGATACGGGGAGAGGAGCTTCCATCTTCCGCCAGGCAGTTTCGCTCGCTTCTCTGCTTGGTCCAGGCCAACGCCGCTTTCGACGGCAAGCGATACCGGCTCCGCTTCCCCGGTGAGGACGAGAAGGACCTTCTCGGTGGTGACCGGCAGCCCATCATCGAGCGCGAGGACGATCCGATCGAGGAGCCGGACTTGTTCAGCCCGGTCACCGATCCGTGGGCGGTGGGTAAGACACTTGTCGGCGAAGTGCGATGCTCCGAAGTCCGGCTGGGCAGACCGACGATCGAGTTTCTGCAGGATCGACGGGACAATGCCGCCGAGGACGTGGCCGATGCACTGGCTGATCGAGCGGAAGAGAAACAGGAAGAGTGGGAGTTCGATCCGCATAGACCGCCGCTCGAGTTCGAGCCCGACGGGGCCTGTCAGTGGGCCACGTTCGCCCTGACCGAGGCACCGCCGGAGGTCGAGCTGGTCGAGGTCGAAGAGTACCCGACGATCGAGGTGATACTCGAGGGGCACACCGGATTCTGCTGGCTTCAGCGCCCCTTTTATGAAGAGGAACTAGACCTGTTCGAGGAGAAGGGTTGGCCTGCGGTGCTCCGACAGGACTTCCTAAGACCCGACGAGCTTACCGAAGACGACGTGCTCGAGCTTCGTGAGATAGAAGTCCGGCCATGATCAAGCGACACGGATCACAGTCTCCAAGGCTTCGCGCCGCTGGCGTGCCTCTGGCTCGCCGTAGTTACATTCTCTTGGAAACGGTCATAGCCACGGGTTTGCTGATCGCCGGTCTCGCGGTGATCGGCGTACAGATTCAGGACGCCGGGACCTCGATCCGCAAGATGGAACGTCGCACTCGGGCGATGCTGCTCGCGGAACGCAACTTCGCTTATATGGATCTGGGCCTGGTCGAGCTCGATTCGGTGGATGAGGTTCAGGAGGGGGACTTCGGTCCTCGCGATCCCGACTGGGGTTGGCGCCTTACAACCGAACTGACCGCAGTCGACGGAATGTTTCGACTCAAGTTGGAGATCCTCCACCACATTCGAGAGGATGATTACCAAGAGGACGACTTCCCCTACGACGACGCCGAGCGAGAATTCACCGCCTATGCATTCAGGCCCGCTCCGCAGGCGTTGGATCTCGCGGCTGACTACGGTCTGACAGAGGAGGAGCTGATCGACGTATCGGAGAGGCTGGCTGAGGCGGGGTTGCAGGGATTCGACGTTACGGCTTTCGACCCCGCGATGCTTGCCAAGCTCGAGATGGAAGAGCTGATCAAATCGCTCCCCATCCTTCTCGATGCCCTGGGACTGCAGCTCGGCGATCTCGAGGACTTGCTGCCCCCCGAGATACTGCGGGAGCTCGAGGACGCCGGCCTGCTCGATGGGGAGGGCGAGTCCGGCGACGGGAGGGAGGGCGGATCGTGACACATTTCCGTCATCCGAATTCAGTCCGGCGAGGCGTCACCCTGCTCGAGATGGTGCTGGCCATGGGCCTTCTGGTCACGGTCTCGTCGCTCACCTACTGGTTCTACTTCTCGTCGATCAGCGCCAGGGAGCGCGGCACTGAAGAGGCGATGAGGCTGCGACTCGCCCGGGTCGTGCTCGATCGGATCACGACGGAGCTTCGTCAGGCTGCGACTCTCACCCGAGACCACGGTATCGGTTTGATCGGCGAGAGAGAGAGGATTGAGCTCACGACGCTCCGAGTTCCAACGAAGGAGCTCGCCCGGACTCGTTCGAGCCGCGAAGCTCCTCCCAGCCCCGAGTACGACCTCGTGAAGGTCGAGTACAAGATCGCCCGCCACCCGGACATAGTCCACGAGGATGGGTGGGACCAATCGCTGGGACTCGCCCGGATGGAGAAGCTCATTCCGAGGCGACAGGCTCGGCTGCCGGACGAAGCTTTGGAGGAATCCGGTGGATTGGCGGCTGGCGGAGGATCGGAAGGCACGGCCGACGATGAGCTCGGCGGCGACGAGTCTGTCTACGATCCGATCGTTGACGACCTGTTCGCGGACGACGAGGAGGGTGACCTGGGCAGTCCGACATTAGGTCCGGACATAAACTGGGAGGAACTCTACGCCCCGGAGATTCACTACCTTCGTTTTTGCTACTACGACGGTTACACCTGGTGGGATGACTGGTGGATCAGCGGTGACAACCCGTTGCCACAACTCGTGATGGTCACGATCGGATTCGGAGAGCAGCCGCCGTGCGGGGAGGGGTTCGGGCAGGACGATGTGAACGAGGAGTTTTGCGAGTGCCTGAACAAAGACCCGATTGACTGCCTTCCGCTCCTGGGGGATCAGTACTCAGCCGTCGTTCGGGTGACGCGCGCCGATCCGCTGTTTCGCTCGCGTGTAAGCCGCGAGGGGCAGGCGCTGCTCGAAGAGCTCGTCGGGGGGGCGGAAGAATGAGAAGCAAGACTCGCGGTGTAATCCTCCCCGTGGTCATGTTCATTCTGATCCTGCTGGGGCTCCTGGGGGCCGTGTTCGCCTTTCGCGTCAACGCGGACCTGTCATCGACGCAAGCGGTGGGGTCCAGGATGCAAACTCGGCTTGCGGCGGAGGCCGGCGTCGAATGGGCCAAGCTCATGCTGCGTGCCGGTCGGTTTGACCAGAGCCTGTGGTACCGCAATATGGACGCCTTCAACCGAATTGTCGTCTGGGCACATGACACCGACGCATCGGTCGCTGGGACCAACGACGAATTCAAAGACACGATGTCCTTCCGTTTCAGTATCGTCGCCGACAACCCCGCGGATGATGAGGACTACATCCGGTTCGGTCTGACTGATGAGTCGTCCAAACTCAATCTCAACGTGGCGACCACTGGCCAACTGCTCACACTCGTTAGCGCGGTCGTAGGCGAGGACGAAGAGGTCGATGCAAAAGAGCTTGTCGACGCGATCCTGGACTGGCGCGACGGCGATTCAGAGCCACGAACGGAAGCGGGAGATACCGAGGGTGTTTACTACAGCGCCCTCGACAAGCCGTACGCGGTCAAGAACTCGAGGTTCGATACGGTCGAGGAGCTGCTACTGGTCAAGGGGGTGACGGCCGGGTTGCTCTACGGTGAGGACTTTGACCGCAACGGCTTGCTGACGGACAACGAGGACGACGGCGACTTGTCGTTTCCGCCGGACAACGAGGATGGGCTCCTCAATCGCGGCATCTATCCGCATCTGACCGTGCATTCGTACGAGAACAACGTCAGCAACGGCAACCGTCAACGACTCTATCTGTTCGGAGAAGAGTCGGTCGTCCAGGCGGAACTGGATTTGCTGTTCCCCGACGAGCCGGAAGTCGTTGACTTCTGTGTGTCCGTGACTCGGACCAAACCGGGAGGTTCCGGGGGAAGCGGCGGACCCGGTGGCGGTGGAAGCGGTAGCCCCGGCGGAGATCCAGCGGCTGGGCCGGGCGATGCCGGTGCGGAGCTACAACCGACCGGAGGCGCCCCAGGCGGAAGTGGCCGACGCGGCGGCCCGGCGGGCTCGAAACCTCCTGGAGGTTCCACGGAGAAGGCTAACAGCACTGATATCAGCAATGCGCAGGCCGGCAAGATCGCGACCAGCATGCAAGTGCGAGACCCCAACCCCGGTGACAACACTGGGACACCGGGTGCCGGCCTCGACGGGGGCGAGAATCCTCTTGGCGAGGGGGGGGCGCCGCCGGACGACGTCGATGCGAGCGCTGCCGAAGGCGACGGTCAGCCGGGTGACGGCGGCGCGCAGGGTGGTTATGAGAATCCCGAGGGTGGCGGAGGAACGGGTGATGGAGGAAGCGGTTCAGCGCCGATCCGAAGTCCAGCGTCTCTCTTGTTGCCGCAAAAGATCGGTGATGCGGTTGTGGAGAGCCCGCTGGCCCCGAGGCACTTGGCGGTCTTGATGGACCGCACGACGACCGTGTCGTCCGATGAGGGAACGCTCGAGGGGCTTATCAATATTAACACGGCGCCTCGGATCGTTCTCGAGTGTCTCGATGCTCTGTCGGATGAGCAGATCGACGCAATCCTGGAGGCCCGCGGAGGACTCGATTCCGAGACGCAGTCGACTACGGCGTGGTTGGTGACTGAGGGGATCCTCGATCCGGAGACCTTCGAACTTGTCGCCCCGGCGGTGACGGCACGGGGACAGCAGTTCACCATCGACTCGTTGGGTTATGCCGATCACATAGGTATGGTTACGCGGCTGCAAGTGATCGTGGACATGATCGGGCCGATTGCCCAGACCGTCTACTACAGGGATGTGAGCTACCTCGGCGGACATTTCCCGATCCGCGAGGAAGATGTGGAGAAGCAACGTGGCCGGTAGAGCCCGCTTGAAGAAGGTCGTCGCGATCGAGTGGGATGCGCGCACGCTTCGCGTGGTCCATGCTCACTTGAACAAGCGGGGCATCAAGATCGACCGGATTCTGACGGCGGGCATCCCGTCGGACCTCGACATTGCCGACCCCGAGCAACTGGGTGGGCATATCCGTCGCGTGCTCGACCAGGAGGGGATCACGACCAGGCACGCCCTTGTCGACATACCGCGCGACCAGGCGATATTGAAAACACTGAATCTTCCGACCGTGAATCGCGAAGAGCTGCCCGGGATGGTGCAGATCCAAATCGCCAAGGAGCTTCCCTTTCCGGCAGGCGAAGCGGTGATCGACTTTGTGGTCGCTCCAACTTTGTCACCGGAAGAGACGATGACCGACGTTCTCGTGGCTGCGGTGCGGAACGAGGCGCTGCAACAGTGCGAAGCGACAATCGCGGCCGCCGGTTTGAAACTCGAGAGAGTGGGATTGCGCCCGTATGCAAACACTGTTGCCGTCCGCGAGCTTCTCAAGTTCGCGATGCCCGAGCGAGTCCTGCTCATCGACGTGCGCTCCACACTGACGGAGATAGACGTACTGCGGAACTCGGCGCTGGCGTTCTCCAGGGCGGCCTCCGTGCTGATCCCCCGCGACATCTCCGGCAAAGAGGTGGGTGCCGACCCGGGGCGCTTGTCGCTCGTGCGCGAGCCGGGAATCGCCGGCGCCGGCGAGGGATCTGGTGAACTAGGCGAGGCTGGGCGGCGATCATCACCGGTTGATACCGTCATCAATTCGTTGGTCGTTGAGGTAACGCGATCGATCGAGGCGTACAGGGCCGGCGACGCTGGTGCCAGGATCGATCACGTGGTGATCGCCGGCGACTTGGGCGTCGAGGAAGCCCTTTCCGAGGTGATCCAGAAGCGTCTGAACGTCACCACGGAACTCTACAACCCGGCGGCGACCTTCGGATGGGAGCCGGACGAGGGCGCGGCTGCGGCGGCGTTCTCCGCGACGCTGGGACTGGTACTCGGCCAGACCGATGCCGACGCCGTCCACTTCGACTTCCGCCACCCCAAGAAGGCGATCTCCGTAACGCGCGAACGGTTAAAGAAGGCACCGATCGCGGCTGCCGTGGCGATCTTGTTCGTGGCTGCGGGAATCGTGAGCTTCGTCCAGTACACCTATCCGGACCGCGCAGCCTTGGCGCTAATCGAAGAGCAGATAGCCGAGCTCGAGTCCGCTCGCTCGGAAAAGGGCAAGTTCCTGGCCTTCACCGAGAAGATCCGTGAGTTCGACGAGGATCAACACGTTTGGGTCGACGTGCTGTACAACGCCTTTTCAGTTCTCCCGTCAAACGAGGAGTTGGTCCTCACTCATCTGGAGATGCGCCAGAAAGAGAGCGAAATCGTACTGAAGACGAAGGCGCTGAACCGCGACATTGCGACTGCCGTCATTCGCCGGCTCGAGGACTTCCGCCGAGACGGTCGGGATCAGCCGCGGTTCAAGGTGACCATGGGTCCGCAAACGGAGAAGAAGAGAGAGAAGTACCCCTACTGGCAGGACTTTCGAATCACGGTCCTCAAGGACGGAAAGGGCTAGAGCGATCCCGGGGTCGGCCCGGCCGAAGTGTGACGGCACTCCGCTTCGGCGCTCTGTGGCGAGTTTTTGATGAACAAGCGTACGAGTATTCTCGCGGTTGTGTTCGGCGTGTTCGTGGCGTACGCCCTGGTCAGCCGCGTTGTCTATCCGACGTGGATCGAACCGCTCCTGACCATCGACGAACGGATCGCCAAGCGTCAAAAGGACCTCGATCGTCTGGAGGAGGAAGCAGCCAGAGTCGAGGAAGCGCAGTACAAGTACCGAACGTGGGCCGAAAGAGTCGGCGGCTTCGACCACGGCCGCGTGGTGACCGAGGTTCGCGACCGACTCAACAAACTGATCGAGAAGCATAAGCTGGAAGAAGCCAAGGTTTCACCCAGTCGCCCTCGGGAGGACCGTAAGACCAAGTTGACGTCGGTCGTCTTGACTGTTTCGGCGATGGGAACGCTGGAGTCCTCGATCCGGTTCATGCGGGATATCGCGGAGCTGCCGGAGCTGTGTCGCATTCAGAATGTGGCGGTCTATCCGGCCGGATCATCACGTAAGAATCTGAAGAATAACCGTGTGAACCTTCGTGTGCCGGTGGAGTTGTGGGTACTACCGCAGCAGAAGATCCTCGGATGGCTCGAGGACGGCGATCTGGTTCATCCCCAGTTGCATGTACGCCACTCGGATCGGGATTACTCGCGCATTTGGAGTGGCGAGCCCTTTTCGGACTACATCCCGCTAAAGGCTCAGGCGACTCCGTCGGTGACCGTCGAGAAGGGCAAGCAAGCGAAGCTCGATGTAAGGGCGTCCGGAGGCAGCGGTGATTACACGTTCAGTTGGGCGCCGGTTAAGGGTCTAAGTGACGCAACCGCTCCGAGCCCCACGGTCGACACGTCCACGCCGGGATCGAACCGGTACACCGTGACGGTTACCGACGCCCGAGGACATACAGCCCAGGCGACGGTGTCCGTGACCGTCCGCGAACCGCCGGCCCCCCCGGGTGTAGCAGAAAAGGTCCCGGCCGAACCCCCGCCCCCACCTCCCCCCCCCTCG
>CBDUZY010000032.1:0-12617 GCA_965371825.1 uncultured bacterium | reverse complement strand
CCGCAAGCGTAACCCGATCGGGATGTAGGCCGAGTGTCGCACCGATCGCTCGCAAACCGGGGGAAAACGGGCGATCGCCACCGAGCGTGTACCGGAGTAGGCCAAGTACTAGCTTCGCGGCCGGCGTGATATCTCTTCTCGACATCACCTCGTCCGTCACGCGGAGGAATCCGATCTTGACTGGTGCCCCTCTACCGGTGTACACTTTCTTCGTCATGCTGACCCCGCCCGTGCTAGGAGACTGGGATTGGCAACCTGGTTCTTTCGAACGAGAACCACGAGTCGCCCGACGCACCCGCGTCGGGCTTCGTCGTTTCTATGGTTCCATTGGCTGACCACCTCCCTTCGAGTCCGTGGATAAAGACGCTGATGAGTCGCCCATTTGGCCGCCCGGCTCTGCCGCCTCGAGAGACGTGTCGATCAGAGCGACGATCCCGCGCCGCAGGTTTTCCGGCAGGCGAGGCCATGCGGAGATAACGGAACTGATGTCGGCGTCGGTCGTCGGCCGAATGGCGGTGCTAGCTGGAGTGCTAGCCGCTAATAGGGAGGTGCCAGAATCGCGGTTTGGAGAAGGTGAAGCGGGTTTCTCATCGGTAGCGCACCTGCTTTGGGAGCAGGAAGTCGCAGGTTCAAATCCTGTCGCCCCGAATCGTAAATGCTTGTAAGACAAAGACTTACGGGCGTCATCCTCCCGTCAGCAACTTCGCGAAACGTGGCACTACACTTTTGACTACACTTTTGGAGGTAGTGTCATGCCACGTAGCCGTCCTGCTACGGACCCAGTCTCGTTCCACCGGGCCACCGGCCAGTTCTACGTAACGCGCGGGGGGAAACGCCGGTATCTGGGAGCAGACCGCGAGGAAGCGATCAAGGCGTACCATCGCCTGGCGCTCGATCGGCCTGCTGAAAAACCACCCGAGCGGCACGCCAACCTGTCTGCAAAGCAGCTGGCCAATCGGTTCCTGGCCGCGCAGAGTGCGAATTGGCAAGACCGCAGCAACACGCTCCGTGGTTATCGGGGCTGGCTTCGCCGATTCTTACTGGATCATCCGCGCCTCATTGTGGATGAGCTGACCGTTGAGCGGTTCGCAGCCTGGAAGATCTCACTGAGCGATCGAGGCTATTCTGCTGAGTCGATCAGTCATTTCCTTGGCGCTGTGCGAGCGATGTGCCGCTTTGCCGAAGATGCCGGTCTGATAGAAAGATCGCCGAGACTCACTCGGGTAAAGAATGCTCCTCGGGTCGTTGGTAAGGCGAAACAGCTCTACACCCAGGAGCAGATCAAGAAGCTCCTCGACGCCGCCGACGGGCACATGCGCGCGATGATCCTACTCGGCCTGAACTGCGGCTTCGGCCCCAAGGACCTGGGCGACTTGCGGTGGAGCCATTTCGGTCGTGGCTGTGTGACGCTCGCAAGGAGTAAGACGGGAGTCGAGCAGTCGTTCAACCTGTGGCCGGAGACGGCCCGGGCCGTCGAGGCCGTGCGGAAGGAGCGACGTGCGCTGGTCGAACGACTCGCGCGACGCGGGAGGGAACGTACTGACGCAGGCAACTTCCTGGTCACAAAGTACTGGAAGGCATGGGACAAGAGCGCGATAGCTGGCGAGTTTCGTAAGCTGTGCAAGAAGGCTGGTGTGCCCTGCTACGGCTTCTACCGCTTACGTCACTGCGCGTCGACGGCTGACCTTCCCCCCGGTTAGTACCAGTCGCTGGGTTACATGGACCACGCTCTGTTGCCCAGCAGCGGGCGTAGTGGAGTCCCTAGGCCACGGAGCGCAGCCCGCGCCGAAGACTTCCGCGTTGAAGCTGGCGTGGGGTTGCGACGGGAATCCGCCGAGGTCGGTGTTGCATGCAAACCCCGGAAAGTCGATAACGTCAGCCGTGTGTCCCTCGAACGCGGGCGCTCCAACCACCATGCCGGCGTTATCACCCGTGAAAGTGAACCCCAGCCAGAAGTTCGTGGGAATGGTCACGGGTTCGGGCGGGATGAACTCGATGGTGCGGGGATCGCCGTCGGGAAAGTCTGCCGATCCCTCGGTACCGTCGATGATGAGTTGCGGCCGATAGACCTCCGGCCACGAGTTCGGGCAGTTTTCGTAAAGAGCCCAGGAGACCCCGTACGGAGCAGCGGGCAGACTTGGATTTCCTTTTCCCGTCACCTGGAACGTAAAGCGGGAAAGCGTGCAACCATCCGGCGCCGTCGTGGAGATGTCATCGGCAACCAAATAGCCCGGAGTGATCTTGGCGGAATACAGGCCCTTGGTGTTGCTGTAGATGAGTCGTTCGCCGCCCGCGACGACGCCCTTGCTTTCACTCTCCCCGACGATTTGCCGTTGAAATACCGTTCCGCCCGGGAGCATGAACGTCTGGATCCCGTTGACCTGCTGCGTGTTTGGCTGCGGATCCGTCGAGTCCGTCGCGCTTTCGGCGACGCTCTGCCCGGCCGCGGCAGCGGATGAGCACAAGGAAAGAAGCACGCCACAAGTGGCGGTACGGCTAGCAGATGACACGCCGCTGTTTACCGTGCCGGCCGCGCTCGTGCGCATCCTGGACCTCGACCTCGTCGCGGCCGGTCTCGTACGGCGATAGCCCGATGGAAGTACCGACAAACAAGACGAGCGGGGGCGAAACCGACGACAGGGAGCGGAATGGACGCGACGATGATAACGCCCGTGAACCCCTAGAGAACAAGGACTTGTCACCGAATGGCAAGCCCTGTCACAAAGCGGGCGACGCGAGTCGAACGCGCAACATTCAGCTTGGAAGGCTGATGCTCTACCATTGAGCTACGCCCGCAATGCTCCCCACCATAAAGAGGGAGACCTGCCACCGATGGGTGCATAATGCACGCGGCAACGGCATGGATTCTACGCGCCGCCGTCGTCGCGGCAAGCGTGGTCGGCCAGTGCGCTCCGGGCACGACTTCGACGTCGCCTTGACGCCGATATCGAACTACCGAGCAACCCGCTCGAGCATCAGTCCATCGAGCGCCCGACGCATCGGTCGAACACTTCATCTCTGCGCCGCTTGCCGAACTCCGGAATTCTAATAGGCGGTTGACAGCAGCCGCCGCGTCTTTGTCTCGAGCGTCTCGGCCGAATCGAAGCCCCATTCCGTGTCCACGACGACACCGTCGCGATCGATCCACAGGAGAGTGGGCACGGAACCGCCCAGCATGTACCGGTCGGCTGTTTCGCCGCCCTCGAGAAGCACGCGCTGTTTGAGCTTGTTGTCCGTGACGAACTTCCTCAGCGTTTCCGCCTCCTCATCCCACGCGTTCACCGCGAGAACGACGAGCCCGTCCCGTTCGTGCTTCTCGACGAGGTGACTCAGGTGCGGAGCCTCCGCACGGCAGGGCGGTCACCCATAGGCCCAAAACGCCAGCAGAACGGGTTTGCCGCGGAAGTCGCCCAGCTTCACCGTTCCACCATCCAGGGCGGTGAGCTCGAAATCCGGCGCCGGCTTGTCGCGCACGTGCGCCTCGAATCGGCGCTGATCCGCGCCGATACATCCGACCGTCAAGACAAGTGCGAGCAATGTCGACCCGCAGATAGCATATCGCATTCAGTTACCTCTCCCAAGAATCAGATGATCCAGCCCGTGCGCGCCGGTCCGGCGCCATGCCAAACTCCGGAAAGATCTTAGTTCGTAACAGCCGATCCGACAACTGCCTCCTCCACGGGGCTAAACACGCGGATTCAGTGTTGACAACCGACGGCTCGCCGCGCCGAAAACCGTACGCGCCCGACGCGTACGGGGGCCCTCGCGCGGCCCGCCGTTCGAGCGAGACAAACGGCATGTCAAAGCGACGGGGGATGTGGTATCATCAAGTGAGGCTGGCTGCGGTGCTCGACTCACGACCGGCGCATCGTGCCTGCCGGCGGTCGCCTCAGGCGACAAGGCTTCGGTGGTTCCTCGTCACGAGTGTCGGCTATGCGCGGGTGGTCGGCAAGCTCAGCCACGGGGATTCCCTCTTGACGACGACTCTGGAGAGGTGACGCAACGTGGCAATTCATCAGCTAACCGAAGAGCAGATTCGTACCATGTCCACGGCGGAAAAAGACCGCTGGTGGCTGGAGAACGTCTACAAAGGAGACGTGCCGCAGATGACCGCAAGAGTGGTCATAAGCGGGTTCCTCTTGGGCGGACTTCTTTCGATCACGAATCTCTACGTCGGCGCGAAAGCGGGCTGGTCTCTGGGCGTAGCCATCACCTCCGTGATCCTCGCCTTTGTCCTCTTCAGGGCTTTGCAGAGAATCGGGTTTGGAAAGAACTACAACGTTCTGGAGAACAACATTCTCCAGTCGATCGCCTGTTCCGCCGGGTACATGAACGGCCCGCTCATCGCGAGCATGGCCGCCTACATGGTCATCACCAACACCGTGATCCCCTGGTGGCAGATGATCATGTGGCTGATCGGACTGATGCTTCTCGGAGTGTTGTTCGCGTTTCCACTCAAGCGCCGGTTCATCAACCAAGAGCAGTTGCCTTTCCCCGAGGGGCGTGCGTGCGGCGTGGTCATGGACACCCTTCATAGTGGAGAGAAACGCGATTCCGTACTGCCGGCAAAACTCTTGGTCATCTTCAGCCTAATCGCAGGCATACTCAAACTGGGGCAATCCAACAAGATAATGACCTGGCTTAGCGAATGGAGCTTGCCTTCGTTCCACGTGCCCGAGTTGTTGGACGACTGGTACTATCGTGTCGCAGAGAGATTCGGGTGGGAGCCCCTGGGAATCTTAGGCACCCCTCTCAAGGAACTAACCGTTAGGCCGGAACTGGACATCGCCATGATCGGCGCCGGGGGGCTGATGGGGATTCGCACCGGGGTATCACTACTGGTGGGAGCGATCGTCAACTATTGCGTCCTCGCCCCCGTTATGATCCAGCGCGGCGACATCGCCGTAACAATGGACGAAGCCGGCGTAGCCCACGTCGGTTTTCGCGCGATCACGCAATGGGCGCTCTGGGGCGGCGTGGCGATGATGACCACCGCATCCCTGTTCGCGTTCTTCGCCAAGCCACAGATTCTCCTGAGCGCTTTCAAAGGGCTGCTGCGGAAGAAGAGGCAAGCCGAAGATTGCCTCAAGCACATCGAACTGCCGCTTGGGGTATCACTTGTCGGGATTCCGATCGTCGGAGCGTATCTAGTCTGGATCGCCAATTGGTTCTTCGGAGTCGAGTATTGGATGGGGGCGATCGCCGTTCCGATGGTGTTCGTGTTTACTTTGATAGGCGTGAACTCGACAGCCTTGACGTCCATAACTCCGACTGGAGCGCTCGGCAAGATCACACAGCTCGCCTATGCGGGAATAGCTCCGGGCAACATCACCACCAACATCGCCACCGCCGGTATCAGCGCGGAGGTAGCCGGTAGCGCGTCGAACCTTATTCAGAACATCAAGCCCGGTTACATGCTCGGCGGGAAACCGCGCTTGCAGGCGATTGGGCACGTCATCGGTGCGTTCTCCGGCGCAATCTTCTCCGTCCTCGTCTTCTATCCTTTGTTCCTGAGGAACAACCCAGCCGGGCTAATCAACGAGGAATATCCGTACCCGGCGGCGACGGTGTGGAAGGCCGTGGCGGAGATGCTCACACAAGGGCTGAGTGCCTTGCCGAGTTCGGCGATCTGGGCGGTGGGCATTGGTGCCGTTCTGGGAGTCGTTCTCGAGGGGATACGGGTCGCAGCCAAGGGCAAGTTCCCACTCTCCCCGGTGGGCATCGGTTTGGCCTTCGTAATCCCCTTCACGACGTGCTTTGCGATGTTCCTGGGATCGTTCATGTTCTGGGTAATCAGCGTGTTCTGGCCGAAGTCGGAGCAGACTCCGAACAGAATCCTCGTTCAGAACCAGGAGTCGATTTGTGCGGGGCTCATCGCGGGGGCTGCTTTGATTGGTGTCGCGGTGATGGCCGCGGAACTCTTTTTGCTCGACTGATGTGTTGAGGTGTCAAGTTTCTCGAAGAGGTTTCTTGCGATGTACGACTCGCGTTTGGACAAGCTCGCCAGTGTGCTCGTCAGCTACTCCACCGGTGTTGCGAAGGGTGACGTTGTCAGCATCCGTATGCCTCCGGTCGCGGAACCGTTGGCTCTGGCTGTCTACAAAGAGGTGCTCCGCGCCGGCGGCCATCCGATCGTGAGGATGGTACCCGAGGAGTGTGCCGAGTTCATGGCCAAGTACGGCAGTCCGGCCCAGCTCCGCTATCTCTACCCCCTGGAACTCGAAGAGTACAAGAAAGTCAATGTGCTCATCGCCGCATGGGCGAGCCGCAACACCCGGGCCATGAGCAACGTCGATCCGAAGAAACAGGCCACGATGACCAAGGCTCGCAGGCCGCTACTCGAAACGACCATGACGCGGATGATGAAGAAGGGCAAGGCCAAGATTCGGTGGGTGGGCACGCAGTTTCCCTGTCACGCCGCGGCGCAGGACGCGGAAATGTCGCTGACGGAATACAGCGACTTCGTATTTGGCGCCGGACTGCTGCACCTGCCCAACCCCGCATCCGCCTGGAAAAAGGTCAGCGCTACGCAGCAGCGAGTGGCTACTTTCATGAACAAGGTGAGCGAGGTTCGGCTTGTCGTACCGGGCGGAACCGACATCCGTTTCGGCGTGAGGGGTCGGCGGTGGATCAACTGCGACGGCGTCAACAACTTCCCCGACGGCGAGGTGTATACCGGACCGATCGAGTCCGCCACGGAGGGGGAGGTCCGCTTCACGTTCCCGGCTGTCTACCAGGGGCGCGAAGTGAACGACGTGTGGTTACGCTTTAGGGGCGGCAAGGTCGTGGACGCCGACGCTTCCAAAGGCAAGGACTTTCTGCTTAAGATGATGGATCAGGACAAGGGTGGCCGCACCTTGGGCGAGCTGGCCATCGGCACAAACTACGGAATAACGAAGTTCACCAAGAACACGCTGTTCGACGAGAAGATCGGCGGAACGATGCACATGGCCCTCGGGGCCTCCTTGCCCGAAACCGGCGGCAAGAACAAGAGTGCCCTCCACTGGGATCTCGTGTGCGATTTCCGAAAAGGCGGCCGGGTCGAGGCCGACGGCAAGATCATCGCCAAAAACGGGCGGTTCCTGCGATCCACCTGGCCGCAACCGAAGCGCAATCACGCGTGATCGCGCCCTCGCGCCATAGCGAGATCGGAGACGACGAAATCGCAGCAGATGGGGCTTCACCTGATAATCGCCGACGATGCCGAGGACGCTCGCGGATCGGGGCACGCCCGTGCCAAGTCGAGTGCCTTCGTGTATAGTCGACCGCGTTAGGCTTCGCGGTTGGCCGGGTATCCGCCCCGAACCGCTCGAAGTGAACACGAATCGGAGAAAGCCATGAGCGACGATGCCGAACAGGGCGGCTTGCACATAGATTCCGACTGGAAAACGGAAGCGGCGCGCGATAAGGAACGCCTCGTCGCCGAGGAGCAGGCGGCACCACGACCGACGGGCACGCCGGAGGCGAGCTTCATCGAGCTGGTGAACTTGCTGGCTATGCAAGCCGCCATCGCCCTCGGTGGGTATCAAGGACCCGGCGGCGAGCGAATCCCCGCGAATCCACTCGCAGCCAAGCACCACATCGACCTGATGGACGTACTCGAGAAGAAGACCGCTGGGAACCTGACGGACGAGGAAAAGCAGACGCTGGACGCGGTGATCTACGAGTTGCGCATGCAATACGTACAGGCCGCCGGCGGTGCGGCACCGCTGGGCCCAAAGAAACCGTAGATGCTCGGGTATCGACGCCTCGGCCGGGCTGGGCTGGGCCGCACGCCGACTTTGCCGCCTCGACCGTAGTGTAACATGCTCATCGTCCTGCCGATCCGCACCGAATCCGTCAGCCGACGCCCACCGTCTCTCAACTACATTCTGATCGGCGTGAACGCCCTCCTGTTCCTCGTCTTCGACAGCGGCGCGACCGGTGACGTCCTGACGGCCTTCAAGGAGGAGTACCTCTACTTCCGTTCGCACGATCCCGCCTTTCACCAGTTCTTCACGTACCAGTTTCTACATGCCGACATAATGCACCTGCTCGGCAACATGCTTTTTCTCTGGGTGTTCGGCAACAGCGTGAACTCGAAGATGGGGCACGGTCCGTTCTTGGTTTTCTACCTCGCCGGCGGGGCCTTCGCTGCCTGGGGATACGCTTTGGTCCACCCCGGACCGTCAACGCTCCTGGGAGCCTCGGGCGCGGTCGCCGCGATAACAACCGCCTACCTCGCCCTGTTCCCTCGTAGCCACGTGACGGTCCTGATATGGTTCTTCTTGTTTATACACTTCGTGGAACTCCCGGCGATGATCATCATCGGGCTCAAGATCATCGTTTGGGATAACGTCATCGGTCCGTCCCTGAGCCAATCGCAGCGGATCGCGCATAACGCCCACCTGGCCGGCTACTTCTTCGGGTTCGTGGGGGCGCTCGGTATGCTCTTCGTCCGGGGGCTTCCGCGGGACCAGTTCGACATCCTAGCGGTCTGGAAGCGGTGGCATCAGCGCCGAGGGTTCCAGGCAGCGATGTCTGATCCGCAGGCGGCCGCCCGGGCGCAATTCGGCCCCGTGGCCCGACCGGTCACCATGGATCCGAAGGAGAAAGCCGAAGAGGACGCCCGGGTCGACCGGATGACGGACCTGCGCGGTCGGATCGTCGAAGCGGTTGAGAAGCGGGACATCTCCTCTGCCGCCGGACTGTACGAGGAGCTCGTCGGTCAGAGTCCGCGGCAGTGCATGTCCGAGCGCCAACAGCTCGAGATCTCGCGTGAGTTCTACGGCACCGGCCGACTTCCTCAGGCGGCGGCCGCGTTTGACAGGTTCGTGGAGTGTTATCCTGATTCAGCCGAGGCGGCGAACGTGCGGCTGTTACTGGGTATCATATGTGCCCGCGATCTTAAGAAGTACGAAGAGGCCGATCGACATCTGACAGGGTGTTTGGAGGCGCTGCGAGACGAGGGGCGTCGCAGCCAGTGTCACCAGTGGCTAACCAGCGTTCGGGCCAACCTGGGTCGTCCGGCGCCCGACGCGCCGAGTGGGTAATTGCTCATGCCGGAACTAGCGTACCTTAACGGAGTGTTCCAACCGATCGAGGAGGCCAAGGTCTCCATCGAGGACCGGGGGTTCCAGTTTGCCGACGGAATCTATGAGGTCGTCGTGGCGTACAACAAGAAGCCCTTTCTCCTCGAGGAGCACATGCAACGCTTCCGCCGAAGCGCCGCGGCCATCGAACTCAACTACGATTTTGACGGCCATCCCTTGGAACCGATCATCATGGAGGGGCTGCGACGCGCCGGATTCGAAGACGCGATGATCTACGCACAGATCACGCGCGGGGCAGCGCCCAGGTCACACGAGATTCCCGAGGGCATGACGCCTACCGTCGTGCTGACCTTCAAGGAGCTGCCGACGGTGCCTGACGAGCTTCGGCGGAACGGGGCGCGCGTGATGACCACGCCGGAGACGCGCTGGGCGAATTGTTACGTCAAATCGGTCGCCCTGCTTCCCAACATCCTGGCGAAAAGTGAGGCCTCGCGGCGAGGATTCGATGACGCGGTGTTCGTCACAGCGGCCGGCGAGGTGCGGGAGTGTACGTCGGCAAACGTATTCATCGTGACCGGCGAACTCATCAGGTTCCCACGGCGAACCGAGGCTGTCCTCCACGGAATCACCCAGGGGTTTCTTCCCGAATGTGCCGCCGCTGTGGGACTCACTATCCGAGAGGAGTCCTTCGATGTGGAAGCCTTGCGTGGCGCCGACGAAGTCTTCATGTCCAGCACGGCTGTCGAAGTCCTGGCGATCACCCGAATCGACGATCAGCCGGTTGGCACGGGTCGGGTAGGTCCGCACACCAAGCGGCTTCTCGAGGAGTTTCAGACCCGCTCGCGGGCATAACACGACTCTTCGTCGACGGCCCTACGCGGCGATTCGTCGCCTGTTTCACCGGTGATTCTTGGCAACCCGGGTTGCGTTCCCCACGCAAACGGTTAAGGTCCGCTCTGTCGCGACAAGAAATCCAAAGTGCCCTGGCACAGGTCTTGCAACAGGTGGACCTGCGAGCTTCATGGCGGCCTTGGAAGGTCGCCGGCGCTACGAGCACACCGGCTCTGAAGGAGGATGAGCAAGTGGACAAAGACGAACCCATCCAGCGGGTAATGACGGTTGAGCAGCACATTCTCGAGCGGCAGCGCGGCCACCCCACGGCGTCGGGTGAGTTCAGTTGGCTGCTTTCCGGCATTCTGTTGGCGACACGAATCATCGCCGCCCACGTGCGCCGGGCCGGTTTCGTCGGCGTCCTCGGCACGACCGGCGAGAAAAACGTGCAAGGAGAGATCGTCCAGATCCTCGACACCTTCGCGAACGAGACCATTGCGTCATGCCTCGGCTACCGTGAGAACGTAGGCATCATGGTCTCTGAGGAGGATGATGAGCCGCGGATCCTCAAGGAGCCCAGCGAAGAGGCCAAGTACATCGTGCTCTTTGATCCGCTCGACGGATCGAGCAACATCGACGTCAACGTCTCGATCGGGACGATCTTCTCGATCCTGCAACGGCGCGACGACATCGGCAACGGCAACGTGATGGACCACATCCTGCAACCGGGATACAAGCAGATCGCCGCCGGCTACGTCGTGTACGGCAGCAGTACGGTCATGGCGTATACCACCGGCGACGGCGTACACATGTTCACGCTCGATCCGTCGATCGGGGCGTACCGCCTCTGCCAGGAAAACGTGCAGATGCCGGAGCGCGGCAGCACGTATAGCGTCAACGAAGCCTACAGGGATCAGTTTCCACAGGGTATTCAACGGTACCTGGAGTGGGTGAAGACACCCGAGGCCGGTGGATACGGACTGCGCTACATCGGGTCGCTCGTGGCGGACTTCCACAGGACGCTCGTTAAGGGTGGAGTATTCCTCTACCCACCGACCGCGAAGACCCCGAAGGGCAAGCTCCGGCTTCTCTATGAGGCGAACCCCCTCTCGATGATTGCGGAACAGGCCGGCGGAGCATCAACCGATGGACGGCAGCGCATACTCGACAAGGTGCCGACCGCGCTCCACGAGCGGACTACGCTGATCATCGGGAGTAAGGCCGAGGTCGACCGAGTGCTGTCCTTCTGGCAGCTCTAGGGTGGGCGCCACTTGAACGAGCCTCCGGATTCGCGTGGGTCGCCAGTGCAAGCCGCGAAGACTCCTCCGCCGCGGTCTGCAGGGGGATCAGTGGTTTGCAGCGACAACCTCGCGTTCATGTCGACCCTCGAGAACGGATCTTGCGACCTGATCTACGCCGACCCGCCATTCAACCTGAACCGGACAGTCGGCGGCCGCGGCGATAAATCGCCGAGCTTCAGCGATCGCCATGAGGACGGACTGGAAGGGTATCTCGACGAACTCCGACCGCGGGTTGCGGAGATGCGGCGGCTATTGTCTCCAAGCGGCAGCCTCTACATCCACCTGGACTGGCGGACCGTTCACTATGTGAAGATACTCTTGGACGAGCTGTTCGGCTCGGGAAACTTCCTGAACGAAATAATCTGGAGCTATCGCGGCGGCGGTCGGCCGGCGCGGTGGTTCCCGCGAAAGCACGATACGCTGCTGGTCTACGCCAAGCGGATCGGTGACCACACGTTCAACCGAATTCGCGGCGGCTCCTATCGCACGCAGGATCTGCGGGTGTCCGAGGATGGCCGGCCCTACAAGTCAACGCGAAGCGGCCCGCTCTACTTCCATCCGGACGGACCGGCGGTGTCGGACGTGTGGGAGATCCCCTTTCTCTCGACCGTCGCGAAGGAGCGAACGGGCTACCCAACCCAGAAGCCCGAAGCGCTGCTCGAACGCGTCATCCGGGCAAGCTCTAACGAAGGCGACCTCGTGGCGGACTTCTATTGCGGCAGCGGCACGACATTGGCCGTCGCCGAGCGACTCGGCCGGCGGTGGATTGGTTGCGACGAGAACCCCGAGGCCGTCGCGATCACGCAGCGACGTCTGGAACGGTAGATGGCGAGGCCAAGTAGCATCAGGAGATCGAAAATGCCCAGTTCTGTCCCCAAGTCGGTCCGGCTCAGGTGGCCGATACCGACGACGAGCATCCTACTTTTCCTTTTGGTGTCCAGTGGCAAGAGTTGCGGAGTTTCTGCCACAGACGAGAAAGCGGAGAGTTTCACAGAGTCTCGCGTAAGGGAAGCAGCAAAGCCGACCAAGACAGCCGAAATCGTTGAGGCATTGCGTGAGGACCTCCCTGCTGGTTGGAGCGTCAAGTCCGATCATCGTTCTATCGTGATCAGTCGAGACGAGCAGGTCACTCTTCTCAATCGGATCAGCTTGCCTGCCATGATGCCGGGCGACGATCTGCTTCGTGAGCACGGATTCAAATCGGATTACTTGATTGTCCTGGTTTTCCGGCCACGGATGACCGATCAACAGTTCCTCGAAATGAAGGCAAAGCAAGATGAGGCTTGCAGCAAGATCGCGGACGATCCGGAGCTTAACGGCAAGAAAAAGTACGGACGTTTGGCACGAGAGCGGAACCGATACTTGCTGCCGACGTACTTCAACTACAGATTCAGCATCTACTTGCACCGCACCGATGGCCCCCCGCTTGAAGTGTATCCTGAATCGGCGGCAG
>CBDUZY010000031.1:0-12642 GCA_965371825.1 uncultured bacterium | reverse complement strand
CTCCCGTCCCCGTTCAACGAATCCTCCCCATCCCGCGCAGGTCCGGATCCCCTCCCAGCGACCGAACCCGCGTGGCTCTCCACCTCCGGGGCACCGAACAGCTTTGCCACTCCCAACGTGGAATCGAGGAGGCCTCTCCGCGTTTCGAGTTCAGAATTCTATCCCATCCGACTTCGCCAACGACTCCCACCCACGGTCACGCTACGTCCGCGCCCTCGGCCGGGCCGCGCATGGCCGAAGCCGTGCCAAGTTATTGACACTCTTGTGGCGCACCGACGGCGCCCACGCAGAACGTATAGGTAAACTCCTTGTCGGGCCGTGAACGACCCGCTCCGCCTTGATCCACATTCCGCCCGCGATCCACGCACGAAAACTCCCACAACGTCGCTCGAACTCTCGAGCAGGCGGCTTACACTCTGTCACACTCGACGAAACCTCAAATCGCCTTGGTCAACACATCATGGCTGGTTTCACGAGTTGACTAACCAACCTGTTGAACTCTCCCCTCTAAACACAGTATGTCCTATAACCTGCCGTTTGTCAAGCGGTTTTCCCAGACTTTCTGTGCCACACCCCGACACTTGCCATAAGACGAGTGTAGTAATTACCCTTGTTGACACACTTACTTGTGTTCTACCACCGACCTCCCGTTTTCGCGTAACAGTGTGCATTCGCGAAGAACACTCGATCAGACTTTCGATCAGGCTTGACTCCGCGACCGAAACGGTTGAGTCGTAGTGCAAAACCAATTGTCTCCGGGCATTCACGGCGTTCCCGGCAGGTCGTCGGCTGAGCTTCGCATATAGATACACGTCGCGAGGGCACTTCCGGACGGGCGTTCGCAACTACGTCCTACCGTCCACGTGGAGCGAACCGAGCTCCGCGCTCTATGTCACGAGAGGACGAGACTCGGCGGCCGTGGCCCCGCCGGACGGCTCGGGCACCCGTATGATTCGGTAAGGGGGTTACCCTTCGCGATGCGACGGAGATGTCGTGACGGGACGATCACTGTAATCACACTTCGAATAGCGCTGAAAGGTGAAAGGCGGGGTTTCCGTTGGTCTACGGATTCGGTCTGGTCGATGGGCATGGGCCTGCGCCGACCCTCTCGAGGAGATCGTCGTACTCGCCCCAAAGGTGTTCGCAATCCGGACCGCTGTGAAGGTGCGACCAGGGGAACACCTCGAGGCGCGACCTTTCGCGATGGGCGTACCAGTCCGGATCGATACCCGTTGCGTCGAACGCCTCGGTCCAAATCTCTGGCCTGAAGCACTCATCCCAACCCTCGAATCGGGCTCCCGCTTTGTATGCCTGCTCGATTACATCGGCCAGGCGTCGGTCGCCGCGAGCGAATACGCCTTCGAGAATCGATCTCTTAACGCGGTGTGTCTTGAGTTTCACGGGCCCCTTTTGCCGCTTGCCTCTGCCCTTCAGAAGACCGACCAATCTCCGCCGAGCGTCGAGAAAGTACTCAGCCGGCGGTTGCGCCGCCCACTGCAACGGTGTATGGGGTTTGGGTACCAACCAGCCGACGGAGACGTTCACTCTTGCGGGAGCCTTACCGATCGCTCGACGGAGTTCGCTGACCTCCCGGCTGAGATGAACGATGTCTTCGATATCTTCGGGTCTCTCACCCGGGAAGCCGACCATGAAGTATAGTTTCACGCTGCGCCAGCCAGCCTCGTACGCCTGCCGGACCCCGGCGAACATGTCCCCGTCGGTAACGCGCTTATGGATCGCGGCTCGCAGATCGTCGTTGGCGGCTTCCACCGCGATCGTCAGGCCGCTCTTTCGCACCGACTTCGCC
Organism: uncultured bacterium; assembly: GCA_965371825.1. GTDB lineage: Bacteria > Planctomycetota > Phycisphaerae > UBA1845 > UBA1845 > JAJRUK01. The sequence continues at coordinate 10,835 of CBDUZY010000031.1, read as the reverse complement.
ATCCAGGGGATGTCTTTCAACATCTTGTCCACGCGGAGTGACGGAAGAGATATGTTCACGTGTCGCGGCGCGAACCTCTCGTTCGCACGCTCGGCCAGTTCGGCGAGGTGCGGGTAGTCAGACGTCGAGAGCGAGAGCAAGCCGAACTCGTCCATGCCCGTCGCATGGTACATCGCCTCGCCTATGTCCAGGATGGAATCGACCGAGCGAACCTGAATCGGTCGTTTCGTGTAGCCCGCGTGACAGAACCTGCATTTCCAGGGACAACCGCGCATGATCTCGACGGCGAAGCGGTCATGGACGACCTCGACGTGCGGAACGAGCGGCCTAAGCGGAAAGGACGCATCGTCCAGCTTGTCGGTCCGACAGCGCTCGATGCCCGCGGGGATCGTGGAATCGCGCGGCGCTATCGAGCGAATCGTACGGTCCTGATGGTAGGCAACGTCGTAAAGCGATGGTGCATAGATCCACGGAAAGCGGCGGGCCATCTCGGCGACCATATCGCGGCGACGCGTCCCCCCGACCTTCATCTCGCGGTATGCCTCCAGGATGGCGGCCATCGAGGGTTCGCCGTCGCCTAGCACGACCAAGTCGAGGAACGGAGCCATCGGCTCGGGGTTGTCCGCCTGCGGCCCGCCGGCGATCACGAGCGGATGGCGGTCGTCACGGTCGGACGATCGTAACGGGATTCTCGCCAGATCGATGACTTGCAGCACCGATGTGAAGCCCATCTCATATTGCAGCGAGATCGCCAGGATGTCAGCCGTCGAAACCGCCTGCCGCGTGTCCCAGGTGAACAGCTCGATGTCCTTGCCCCGCATGATGGCCTCGGCGTCTCCCCAGGGACAGTAGACCCGTTCAGCGCAACATCCCGGGGTGTGGTTTATGAGCCAGTAGAGGATCTGGCAGCCGAGATGGCTCATCCCGATGCTGTACGCATCCGGGAAGGCTACGGCAACGCGTACATCCGCTCGCTCCCAATCGCCATCCTGGACGAGCTGGTTGACCTCGCGACCGATGTACTGACCCGGTTGGGTGACGAATGGGAGGAGATCGGAGCTGACCAGGTACCGCAAAGAGCGCATTACTCAATTCCAACTGAAACTCAGTGTGGGAGCGCCAGTGGTCGCGGCGCTGCAAGTCAGCGTACTCTAGGCGGTGGAATCTAGATTTCAAGATGGAGCTGGTGCCGGTCGACTCTCGATGTATACTGTAAATGGGTGTGTCGCGCGCAGTTCTGTGGCGCACTCGGCGGTTTTTTTGTTGCGTTCCGCTGTCAGAAGGTGTAACTTACGGGACGCCTTATGCGAAAGACAGGCCGACATTGTAGGCTCGTCTCGCGCGCTCGTGTTTTCACGAGACAGAGAGCGTCTACACTCATCGAACTGCTCACCGTCGTCACAATCATAAGCTTCCTGATGGCGATCCTATTGCCGTCACTGAAGCGATCGATGGAACTCGCCCATTCGACTGCGTGCAAGGCCAACCTTCGTCAAATCGGCCAAGGGCTGCTGTTCTACGCCTACGAGAACGACGGCTGGCTTCCGGTGTCTCCGCCGCCCCCACCAGACCCGACCGGAACCGGCAAACGGGGCTCGATGCCGTGGTTCGGAAAGCTCATTCCAACGTACATCGGAGACCCGTTGGCGTTGCGGTGTCCCAAGGACCCGTTCGGTTATCGTATGGTCGAGGCCACGTCACGGTACGACGAACCCGTCGTGGCGGAGTTTTCCAGTTATGGACTTAACAAGTTCATCATGACCGCCGGCGGCGGTTATCTGGCGGATATCGATCGTCGCCCTCCGAGGAGGGGACAGTATACGATTCTTGTGGCCGATCTGGGTCCTGATCGCCTGACGAACATCGAGGAGTCAACGATCAGCCACCTTCGCGGCGGGCCGTCCCGGAATGGGAGCCTGCTAACGTGGGGTGACGGCTTTGATCCGTACTCTCGACAACGGCACGGGAGCTGGGTGACCGCTCGGCACGGGCCCGGCATTCATATGGTCACCATGGACAGCGCCGTTCACGAGGTGAAGACCACCAACGTGCTTCGCGATCCGATCAAGAAGTACTATCCGTATTGCGCCGCGGGAGACTGCACCTTCTGTAAGGAACTCAGGCTCTCTCACTACTCCTTCGCCAGGGACCGCCTGTTCTGGTGGACCGGCCCCATCCCGAAACGATAATGCCACCGATACACTCGCAGACGCCGGGCGCCAGCGGCAAGCGGCGCCACACGGTCCGCATCATCAAGCGTAGAAGGCCGCCCCGCGCCGCGATTCTCAGCCTGCTGGTGTCAGCCTCGACGGCTGCGGTGCTCTTCGCCGGATGGAGAATGTGGCGCGACGACCAACCGGTAGTCATTCCCTCGCGCGAGGTGAGTGACGTAGTCCTGACCTGGAAATGCACGCACGGACATTCCATAAGCGCCCGCGGGCGCGCCGGCACGCGACCCTGCCATTCGTGCGACAGCCCGATGTACCCGGTCACCGTGTACGAGTGCGACGCTCACGGGCAGGTCGAGGTCATGGTGCAGTTCATTGAGGACGCCTCGGGAGGATTCCGCATCGCCAAGCGGCGGGTGGCGCGCGGAAGATGGGTCGAGCAGGAGAGCGACCTGCGGTGTCCGCGGTGCGGTCGACCCCTGACCCGCCGAAAAGCCGACGACCTGACAGCACTCGGCGAGGCAGCCGGGAAGGGGGGAGGATAGCTCCGCTCGCCCCCGGACGTTGACCGGCTCGATTTGCCAGCGACGGCTCCCGACATGTCTGGACCCTTGGTGCCAGCGTAACGCCCGCCGCCCCGTCTTCGCCATTGCCAGCTTGGCGTTATACCGGTATAGAAACGGCATCGGTTCCACAAGGACAACACGGTCTCCGCGTACAGCGAGAGGAGTGAAGTGACGGACAACGTTAACAAGATTCGTAACGCCGATTTCTCGGCCGGTAGCGCATTGCCGTCGCACTGGGAATGGAACGCCGCCACGCCGGGAATGCGGTGGGAGCGCGTAACCGACGACGCGGCGGACGACGGCCGGACCATGACCATCACCTCTGATACGACCGAGGGATACGCCTTCTGGTCGCAGGAGGTCGCCTGCAAGGGCGGGGAGTACTACCGGGTCGACGCGACCGTTCGGTGCGATCTCTCGCCGGTAGGCGATCGGGATGGGTTCGTGCTTCGAGTAGAGCCCCTCACAGCCGGTGATCCCGGAGACGGGCAGTGGTTTACGCCAGGCGTGGGCCGAGCCGAAGACGCCACTACCGTGCGTGCGGTCTTCGACGCTCCGAAGGGGACCCGACGAGTGCGTATCTCGGTCGGGATCGTCAACGCCTCCGGTCGTGCGGAGTTCGGGGCGGTGAGGTTCATTCCGATCCTCGAACCTGACGCGGCTTGCCACCTTCTTGCGGTCCCGCCTCCATCCACGGCCTATTTGCCACCGTGTGTGGCCAAGAAGGTGCTGGTCTGTTCTGAAACGGCGTGCGATCGTTCGGTCACCGGGCTTCTTTCCGAGTACTTCGGTGGGTCGAACGTACGCACCGGACGGCCCTCGGAGTTGAGGCCCAGCGCCGTTCGAGAAGATGCTCTCCTCTTGCCCGACCCAATTCCGCCGCCGGGAATCCGGTCGTTGGCTTCGCTCAAGAGGTTGGCGAAGGATCGCGTCGTGGTGATTTCGTTGCCGGCGTTCGCAACGCTGAGCCGTGGGGCGGCGATGCTGCGAAGGATCGAGCAGCCCGACGATCCGATCCACGCCAAGGTGGTCTTTGCGAACTACGTGACACACGGCTTCGCCTTGCACGACGTCTTCCCCCACGCCGGCGAGGGACGTGCCGCCGGGAGCTTCGTACAGAACCAGTACCGAAAGACCAGGGCACTTGGCGAGTTCTGCGATCGCCACGGCTTCGTAACGCTACTCAACTCGATGTGCGACAAGGACGCAACTTCCGACCAGCCGATCTGCCTGTACAAGACGACCGACGGCGGCGGGCTCTTTGTCTTCGATTTAGAGCCGCTCGAAGCGACGGGTTCGAGCTTCGGTGAGCCCACCCTGGGGGTGTATCTCCTTCTCTCGATCCTCGGCCAGACCCAGGCGGGCCTCGGGCAGTTCGTCGCGCCCGTGCGCAAGAAGGCTCAGTTTCGCGACCTGATTCGCGAGGCCGGTGTGCGCTTCAAGGAGTTTATCGTACACGACGCCGACGTCCCCGCGGATGAAGTGACCGAACAACTGGTCACGATCGGGCGAGAGGATGAGTCCTTCGGGCTTCCCCTTCGACCCAAGCCGGTCATCATCGTTCGCAGCGGGTTGAACTCGGGCGACGTGGATAGTGTGTACGGGGCCTTCATATGGTTCAAGAACCTGATTCGGTCCGAGCCCTATCCGTGCCCCTATACCCAGGCGCTGGCGTCGCGGTTTCGTCTTGCCTGGATCCCCTCGGCTGCGCCGTGGGAGGCGAGCGACGGATGGTGTCGCGGCGGTCACGCTCCGCGCGAAACGACAATCGAGATGGATGGTACAGAGGTGGCGGCGCTGATAGACATCGTGTCGCGCCCGGTCAATCGCGTTCGCGTCGTGCTGCCCCGCGACGACGGCCCGTACCAACGATACGTCACCTGGCTTCCGCGCCTGATCGACTCGTTTGCACCGGGTAGATACTTCGCCCCCACCGCGGGGGAGGGTGCCGGGTTCGCTGACCGATCGCGCTTTGCGTGGCAGCGTGTGCGGCACGACCTCGAAGTCGTCGCGGATGCGGACGAGTTTACCGAGGACGCGCATCGCGACGTGTTGGCGATCGGGGGACACGTCGTGCGCATCGAGCTACCGGGTAACGACGCCGACTTCGTCGCCAACTCGATTCAGCGCACCGATCTCGCCGCTACGCTCCTGGAGCAGGTGGTCGGTTTGCAGTACGGCCTGATAGCCGTGAACCGCTATGGGTCCTCAGTTCGGTTTGACGGGTTCAGGCCTGTCGGGCCCGGGGAGGCGCTTCTGGTCGACGGCGACGACCCGGCACTTCATGCCAAGGTTTCCCGCGCCGGGTGACATCGGGTGGAGGAGGTAGCGTCATCGGAAGAGTGCCGACCGAACGACCGAACGCACAGCCAATCGCCCCATATCCTTCGTAGCGGGGCTACGCCTCTAGCAGCCGTCGGGAGTCCGACGAGCGAAACGTATCGCCTGGCGAATGGAGGTGAACGCGCTATCGGGAGCAATCCCGAAGTGGTCGAAGTCTACGGCGCGAATGCCCGTTTTCGCCGCACGCGACAAAGTGCCGACCAGTTCCTGGGCCGATGATCCGGTCGCAAGCCCAACAGGGACCTGCAATTCATTTCCCGCGGCTTGGAGGGCAATCGCCGATTCGATCTCGGCTGGTCCGTCGATCCGGGTGATGACAGCGCTCGCAGCGCTCAGGTCGACACTGTCGGCGTCGCTTACGGTGGCATCGTCGAGTCTGCGCTCGAGCAGGAGTTCACCCTCGCACACATCCGTGATCTTCCCGAGGAGGGCGCTTAGCCGACCGATTTGGAAGCGACGATACTCGATCAGGGCGGGTTGATCCGCGACCAGGCCTTGTAGCGACACAGCAGTCTGTCCACCCTCGTCCTGCACCCTCTCCATGATGCCCTGGACTCGCGTTCGGGCTTCGTGCCCATCTGCGCCGTAGGCGCGGGCCTGCTCGAGGCAAGACTCGCAGAAACAGACCGCGAGCAGGTTTCGCTCGGCGTTTCCCAGGGGTGTTGTAGTGTCAAGACGATCGTCGAACGCCTCGGACCACGCTGGACCGAAGTCGGTCAGAATCACAGCGGCGTTCGGAAACTGCGCCAACAGTTCCGCAACGAGTTCGCGCAGGTAAGCCTCCACACGTGGCTCGATCAGGCATATGTTCTCGCGCGAAACAGCACCGAAAGCGTTGCGACATGCGAGGTCGGGATAGCGCCCGGCGAGTTGTCCAGTCCTGGCCGCTGAAACTCGCACGCGCAGGTCAAGGGCCTGCTCGGTACAGGTCCGGGCGAGGATCTCCAACCGTCCGCCCGAGTCCACCCAATCCGAGACGACGGGGCGGACGCTGAGCCGGTCAAAGCGCTCGAAGTCCGGTCGAAAGTGAAGCCCGCCCTCTGTCCGAAACACTCGCGGCTCCATCCGGCGGGTCCGCAACTCCGTAACAGGCGGAGATGCGACCCAGATCGACAAACCGGTAACCCCGACCTCGCCTCGAAGCCTCTCGAGCGTCGCCGCGAGATCGTCGCCCGCAAGGTCCCACGGGTAGGCGGTCATAAAGAAACGCATCATCGGGATGCCCCTCCCCGGGCCGATGGCACCACTTCGTCGTATGTGTTCTCCAGAGCGTCGACCATCCGGCGATTCGCCTGTTCGGCGGTTACTCCGTAGAACTTCGGAGCTACCTCCACTCCGGCGGATCGCTCGCGTCCTTCGGAGTCGACCTCTCGACAGGAAGACACCCATCTATCCTCGTCGTACTCGATCCGTATGCCGAACCAGTGCGGCTCTTGCCCTTCGTTCCACGCTTGATAGAGATGAAACGGCATATCACACACACCTTCACATAGACCCGGACCTGCTGCAATTGTACCTCGGGCTTGGGCGGCGGCCAATCATCGTCAACCCGCCGCGGGACCGGCCGGCCTGAAACCGACGCCGATTGACGCGTCGACCCGGTGCCGCTAGGATTCGGCCGGCCGTCGGGCAAACCGTGGTGGTGAGAAACCCGAATGTCGATCAGATTCGCCAACATTCTGCTTCCCACCGACTTTTCAGACGTGGCCAAGCCCGCGATCGCGTATGCCTGCCAGCTTTCCGACGCCTTCAGTGCCCAACTCCACTGCCTGCACGTTGTGGACGACGCTTACCAATACTGGACCGCGATCGGGCCGGAGAGCTTGCCAATAGGACCGCCACCCGAGGAAATGCTGGAACTCGGGCGCAGCCGTATGGCGAGGTTCGCGGAGGAGCACCTCTCCGGGGTCAAGCCGGGCGTTATCTCTCACGTGGCTTACGGGCGCCCGTTCGCGGAGATCATCGCCTGCACGCGGGAGAACGCGATCGATCTTATCGTGATGGGTACACACGGCCGCGGGGCTATCGCCCAGGTCCTCTTGGGAAGCACTACGGAGAAAGTGGTTCGCAAGGCTCCGTGTGCGGTACTCACGATACGTACGGGCAGCGGACCGTTCATCATGCCCTAGGCCGTACTCTCCCCTTGTCACTCGGCGCTTTCGTTGACACACCGCGCGGAACGATGCGCGACGTTCATCGTTTTGTGCCCAGTGCACGCCGCTTCATTCCTAGGTTGGGTCGGCTCGGAACTTCGCTCGAACCCGGGGCGCTAGTCGTCGTCGATACCGACAAGACCGGTCTCGATAATGACCTCGCTAAATGCCAGCCCCAGGCCTTCGAAGAAGCCCCGCTGGATGTTCAGGGCCGCCTTGTCACAGCGCATGACGAACCCCGGAAGCACTCCGGCGGCGGCCACAATCATCAACCAACGGGATACCCGAGCAATCCGTGACGATCTCATCGCAACCTCCATTCATCTTCTGACATGTCTGTCTGAAAGGTCTACGTCACGTCACATACCGGGTATACTACGAAGGGCATGGGTGGTCGACAAGCGCGAGTATTGTAACAAGCGCCCGGCGCCTCTGACGTGATACCGAATGCGGGCTCGGACGGGCGGCTCCGTCCGGCGAGCCGAGCGCTGTGCCGCGCAGATTGAAGCCCGAGCGAAGGGTGTTATGCCTTCTGAGTCAAGAGACGAATCCGCCACTCGGACGTCGGCCCTGGTCCGCCGCCACGCCGGGTCGGCCGCATTCGCGGCTGCCCTGATGCTGTTCTTCGGTTTCGCATACCTGGCCAAGCCGGACGGAACCGACCTATTCGCCCGGGCGTGGCTGGTGCTCTACTACACACTTCGTCTCGGCGGTATCGCGATGGCGGCTATCGCCGTGTGGCTCTGGACTGGAAGCCGCTTCGCACTGGCGGCCGATGCCGCGGTGGCTGCGACGGTTGGAGTCCTGCTCGTACTCACCGGACTCGGAATGCTGGCGGCCGGCGGAGATTCGCTGCAGATGATCATTAACGTTGTCTGCGGGTGGATGTTTTTCTCCTCCGGTCTGCGAAACGGCCGGGAATACCTGGAACTCAGGCGGGTAAACGGTCAGGAAACAGGCTTAACGCTGCAGGCGCACGTGCCTTCGCCGGCAACACGACTCCGTGGGCAGACCAAGAATGAGGTGGTTGCCGCGACGTCACCGGAGAATGGTCAAGCGGGATCAGAGGCGGCCGCGGACGAAACACAGGCCGCGGCAAACGAAACACAGGCGGGCGCGGAAGAAACACAGAAGCCCGCGACACCGGAACCACCGCCGCCCGAGGGATACCTGGCTTCGTTCGCCAGGAAGCCTCCGGGCGGACAGAACGATTAGGGAGCGAGGGAGGCCCTCGGCTCGCGTGGTTGGAACCTAATCCCAAGACCTGAGGTTTCGTTGCTTCGCGCGGGCTCCCGACAAGTCGGGATTCCATTCCGCCCGCGCTCTTGGCGACTAAATGGGAAGATCTTCTGACAATGAAGGAAGTACGCCCGAGCACAACGCCGATCGATACGGACCTTGCTCGTTACTCTCGCCAGATCCTGTTTGAGAAGATCGGCGTGGAGGGGCAGCGCCGTCTTCGAGACTCGCGCGTCGTGCTTTTTGGCTGCGGGGCCCTGGGCAGCGTACTGGCAAACACACTTGTGCGGGCCGGCCTCGGTTACCTGCGCATTTGCGACCGCGACGTCGTCGAATACAACAATCTCCAGAGGCAGGTTCTCTTTGACGAGGCCGACATCGACCGAAACGCGGCCAAGGCCCAGGCGGCGGCAGAGAAACTCGCCGGCATCAACTCCGACGTGACCGTCGAACCTCACGTCGTCGACGTAAACCCGGGCAACATCGAGGAGCTGGCCGAGGGAACTGAACTGTTCCTCGACGGCACGGATAACTTCGAGACTCGATACCTGATAAACGACCTCGCAGTCAAGACGCGTCGCCCCTGGGTGTACGGAGCCGTTATCGGGTCAACCGGTCTGTGCATGACTATTATCCCCAATGACACTCCATGTCTGCGATGCGTGTTCGAGGACGCCCCGCCGCCGGACATGAGTCCAACCTGTGACACCGTGGGTGTCTTGGCGTCGGCAGTCAACATGGTCGCGAGCCTCCAGGCAGTCGAAGCCGTCAAGCTGCTGATCGGTCGCACCGACGAGATCAACAGACACCTGGTTCAGCTGGATGTCTGGACCGGTCGGCTAACGAACGTCAATACCCGGTCGGCGTATGACGGTGGAAACTGCCCGTGCTGCAAGGGCAACGAGTTTCCGTACCTGGCGGGGAAGTTCGCGACAGCTACGACCACTCTTTGCGGACGCGACGCCGTGCAACTCAATCGGCGCGGCGGTCTTCGGATTGACTTTGCCGCGATCGCAAAGAAGCTGGGCCCCGTCGCGTCGTCTCCGGTCCGCCACAATCCGTTTCTTCTCAGAGCCGAGGTGGATGGCTACGAGCTAACACTCTTCGCCGACGGCCGGGCGATCATCAAGGGTACAAGCGAACCACAGAAGGCCCGGTCGCTCTACGCCAAGTACTTCGGGGCGTGACGGCCGGGGGCGCCTGACGATGGCGTACTATACACACGTAGCTCACAGCGCGCTCGATGCAGCGTTGGACTTGTTGCCGACGGCGGATCGGACTGGTGGAAAAATGGTGGGAAATGCTTAGCGGCGAGTACATGCAGTTACCGGCAAGTAGTCCCTTGCGCTATCGAAAACGCGGTTTGGAGCTTGCCACTGGAGGTGGCGGGTCGCTTTCCAATCCGCGGGCTTCGTGCTATTCCTAGCGTCACGTGTGATGCAACGAAAGCCGTTCAATCCTGACTTGGTAGCCGGTCCCGGCGCCGACGCAACAGCGGTAGCGAAAGGTCCGCTCACCGTTTCGCAGGTCACGGCGCTCGTCAAGAACGCGATCCAGGCGGCGCTGCCGGCTACGGTTCACGTCATCGGCGAGATAAGCAACCTCAAACGTCACTCCGGCGGCCACGTGTATCTGACGCTCAAGGACCCGTCGAGCGAGCTGTCGTGTGTGGTGTGGCGCAGCGACGCGGGCAAGCTCAAGTTCACGCCCAAGGACGGGCTCGAGGTGATCGCCACGGGGGCAATCGACGTCTTCGAGCGAGCGGGGCGGTATCAACTCTACATCCGCAAACTGGAGCCTCGGGGGGTTGGAGCGCTCGAGCTCGCCTTTCGGCAGCTATGTGAGAAGCTCGAGAAAGAAGGGCTGTTCGATTCGGCCCATAAGCTGCCCCTCCCGTCCTTTCCGAGGCGCATGGTGCTCGTGACCAGTCCCACGGGGGCTGCACTTGCGGATATGTTGAGGACGATCGAACGGCGGTACCCGTGCGTACATGTGCTGGTCCATCCGGTTCGTGTTCAAGGCCCGGGCGCGGCCGCAGAAATCGCCGCGGCTATTCGAACCGTGAGCAACAACCGCGCGGATCTTGGCGGTGTCGATTTGATGATCGTCGGACGCGGCGGAGGATCCCTCGAGGACCTTTGGGCCTTCAATGAGGAAGTCGTCGCTCGCGCCGTCTATGCAAGTCGAGTTCCGATCATCAGCGCGGTAGGGCATGAGGTCGACGTGACCATTGCAGACCTCGTCGCGGACGTGCGGGCGGCTACACCGACCGCAGCCGCGGAGATCGCGGTGCCCGAGCTGGCCGACGTCATGGCCGACCTCGCGGCGCAGGAACTCAGGCTGGCCCGCGCCGCAAAGGGTAAGGC
>CBDUZY010000030.1:0-12688 GCA_965371825.1 uncultured bacterium | reverse complement strand
AGATGCGGTCGATTCGTGGGAACCGGATCGCCATGGTGTTTCAGGAACCCATGACCTCGCTGAATCCGGTCTTCTCGGTCGGCGAGCAGGTCGTCGAGGCCATCGAGCTGCATCAGCCTCTTCGCGGCAAAGCGGCGTGGTCCGCGGCGGTCGAGATGCTCCACCGGGTGGGCATAGCCGGTGCCGCGGAGCGGGCCCGTGACTACCCTCATCAGATGTCCGGCGGCATGCGGCAACGGGTGATGATCGCAATGGCTCTCTCATGCCGGCCCGCGTTGCTCATCGCCGACGAGCCGACTACGGCACTCGACGTCACCACGCAGGCACAGATCCTCGAGCTGCTGCGCTCATTGCAGTCCGAATCAGGTATGAGTGTTCTGCTGATCACGCACGACCTGGGCGTGGTCGCCCAACACGCGGACTACGTATATGTCATGTACGCCGGGCGGATCGTCGAGCACGCTCCGGTTGCGGAGTTGTTCGCCGACCCACTCCATCCTTATACGCAAGGGCTGATGCGGTGCTTGCCCACGATTACGCAAGAGGTGCAGCGCCGCAGGCGGCTCGAAGTCATTCCGGGCGGAGTACCGGACCCCTCCGAGTTCCCCAGCGGTTGCCGGTTTCACCCGCGGTGTTCGCTGAGCACTCAACTCGCCAAGGAGCCGGACCGAGAGGCGGTTGCCCTGGATGGTGAATCCGCGACCAAAGTCCTGAGGAGTTGCGTGGAGAGGTGCAAAGGGGAACCGTCCGACACGCCCGAGTTGGCGGAGCTCTTGCCGGGACATCATGTTGCGTGTTGGGAGGCAGCTGCGCCGATTGTCGACACATGATCTGCCTCAACCGGCTTGGCACGGCGAGCGGCCGCGTCTTGCAACGGTTCGTGGTACAATACGTGCCCCCCCGGCAGCGCCGCCGGGCGCGAGTCGAATGGGTCGAAAGGGAGAGTGCGTGTTGTGATGAGACCTTACCCGATCCGTAAGATCCAGCTTGTTCTTCCCCCGCCGAAAAGACCGGACACCGACGTCACCAAGTTCGCCAAGTGGCCCCAACCCCTCGCGATCATATCCATCGGGACGTATCTGCGCCAAAGCAACGCGGATGTGGAGGTCGAGATCCTCGATGCCAACAACGTGATCAGCCTGGAGCAGGCGCTCGAGAGGCTCGACGCCGACGTAGTCGGCGTATCGACAACCGCCGCGGGCTACGAGCACGCCGTAGAGATCGCCCGCGTCGCCAAGCAGCAGGGGGCCGCGGTTGTGCTCGGCGGGGCTGCCGCGACTGCCCTGGCCAGGGAGATCCTCACCTATCACGATTCGGTCGACGCCGTGATCCGCTACGACGGGGAGATCGCCTTTTCCAAGTACGTGTCCGGGGCCACGTTGGAGTCGATTGAAAATCTCGTCTATCGCAAAGACGGCGAGATCATGGAGAACCCCGTCAGGCTTCCGAACATCAGCGAGCTTCCGATCGCGGACCGCGGCCTGGTCGACATGGAGCCGTATTTCCGCAACAGCAAGGACCCCGACTATCCCATCTGTGAACCGTTCAGGCGTCCCGTGAACATCTGTTCCCAGAAGGGCTGCATCTGGCGCAGCCAGCCGGAGGGCGGGTGCGTCTTCTGCTCCATTCCATACTACGATCTACGAGCCAAAGAGCCTAAGCTCGTATGGGATGAAATCCGGTTGTTGACCGAGACCTACGGCGCCGACTTCTTCTGGGATCCGTCGGACAACCTAGTCGGTGACAAGGAGTGGTTCAGACGGTTCTGTGCGGCCAAGCCGGCGGGGCTAAATATCCACTATACGAACTACGTGGACGCCATGGCCGTTGACGAGGAGGTGGCCGACCTATTTGCGCGGACGGGGTGCTGTAGCGTGTTCGTCGGCATGGAGGCCGGCGACCCGGCGATGCTGCAGAGTATGAACAAACGATCCACCCTGCAGGACAACCTCAATGCCATGAAGATACTGCATTCGAAGCATATCGGCGTTATCGTAGGCGTCGTCGTCGGCGTGCAGGGCGAGACGAAGGAGAGCTTGGCGAACACCGTGGAGTTTCTCAAGCGCATCTCGGAGTTCGACAACTTCGACAGGCTCGAGTGGGGCAGCTTGATACCCTTTCCCGGTTCGCGCGCCAACCGGATGCTGCGGGACCATCCCGACCTTGGGGACAAGTACAAGCACTTCGGCGACGCCAACTACACCAACGATCTGATGAGCATGACCCGGGACTGGTATCGCTGTTTCTGCAAGATCGACTTCGACGACATCCACGCACTGCAGGAACGGGTTGCCCAGGCGGGGCTGGTGCCCTACGAGATGACCGCCTACCAGAGGCGCTCCTGGTCTGGAACTCCGAGCAGGGTGTTTCTGGACGGCGCGTGGACGAATTCTCTCTGAACGGCCCGCGATACCGGTTATAGGGATTAACTGCGCTATGCAGGAGGTACCATCGATCACTTGCCCGTCCGTGCCTGCCGATCACCGCCGGGAGGCATCGACCGGAGAACGGATCAGCCCAGCCGTTCGAGGAGTGTCTTGAGGAAGCCTTGGTAGAGAGGCTTCGGGATGTCTGCGACGGCAGGCGGGGGCGGATCGGCGATCATGTTCTGCACGTGCTCGTAGGCTCGAGCACCCGCGCTCATGAGCCCTTTGACAATCCGATCAGCCTCGTCGAGCTTCGAGTCGCGCATCGCGAGAACGAACTGCTCGACGGCTTCGTCGATGTCATCCGGCGCTCCAACCTGGCCACCGCCGGACGCTCTTGGTTCGGGTGACTCTCCGGCGGTCTCCGGCGGGGCGTCCGTTTCCCTGCTCATCGCGGCTGAGTAGCGTGCCGCTTCCTTTTTGAGGTTCTGCTCGCGCTGCACGTCCGTTTCGTCGACCGGCGCGAGGCCGATCTCCTCGCTGTCGTCGGCCGCCGTGGGGATGTAGACCTTTCCCTCGCAGTACGGACATTTGCCGTGCTTGCCGCCGGCGCTGTCAGGTGCTCGGATAACCTTCGAACACTGTGGACAGTGAAACTCGATGCTCATGGCCTTCGCTTTCGGTTACCACCCGCGTTGGATCGCCGGCTGGGACGGCCCCGCTCGGCGGCCTCTGGCGCTCGCCGTGATCGAAAAATCAATCGTATTGGAATCTCCTCGAACGGCAAGCTCTCGCGAAAACGGTTCAGCAGGAACCGCTCGTAAGTAGCCGTTACCAGAGACGCCGCATTGACGAACACCAGGATCGTCGGCGGTCCGGTGGCGATCTGCGTCGCATAGAAGAACTTAGGCGCCTTGTGCCCGCGTTTCGACGAGGGCGTGTTCGCCGCGAGGGCGTCTTGAAGGGCCTGGTTGAGCCGACCGGTGCCCACCTGAATCTGCGACTGCTTGAACAGCTCCGTGGCGAGGTCGATCGTCGAATCGATGTTGCGCCCGGTCGTCGCGGAGGTGAACGCCACGGGGACGTAGTCAACTTGCGGCAGTATCTTGCCGAGGTAGGTGCCGTAATCTTCCGTGGATGCTCGTCCCTTGGCAAGGTCCCATTTGTTGATCACAAGTACGCAGGGCTTGAACTCGCCGAAGACGAGGTGGGCGAGCCGCTTTTCGACCTGGCCTATGGGTACCGTCGAGTCGATCATAAAGAGCACGACGTCGGCGCGGCGTATCGACTCGACCGCGCGCATGTAGGCGTAGAACTCGATATCGTCGGCGATTCTGGCTTTCTTGCGAACGCCGGCGGTGTCGATGGCCACGAGCGTTCGCCCGTCCTTCTCGAAACGAACGTCGATGCTGTCTCGGGTTGTTCCCGGCGTTTCGCTGACGATTACACGCGGCTCACCGGCGAGGGCGTTGATGAAGGTGCTCTTCCCCGAGTTGCGTTTGCCGACAATGGCGACCTTCATGGCCGCCTCAGCCGGCAGTTCACTCGGAAGATCGGTGATGCGATCGTGGATCAGTTCGAGCAGCTCTCGCTTGCCGATGCCCTTCAGGGCGCTGAGGGCGAACGGCTCACCGAAGCCAAGGCGCGCAAACTCGCCGATCTGGGCGGCCATGTGCGGCTCGTCCACCTTGTTGGCCACAAGCTGGGCGCGGTCGGTGTGGCGTCGGAGCAGATCAGCCGTCGCCCGATCGAGCGGTGTCATCCCCTCCCTACCGTCGACGACGAACAGGATGAAATCGGCCTGGTTGATGGCGTAACGTATCTGGCGCTCGACATGCTCGCTGAGATCGTCGCGATCGACGATCCCGTGCCCGCCGGTATCGACCAACTCGAAGTAGGTTTCGTCGATGTCGCAGATAGCCGTGACACGGTCGCGGGTCACCCCGGCCGTGGGCTCCGTGATGCTCCGCCGCCGCCCGACGATGGTGTTGAACAACGTGCTCTTGCCGACGTTCGGGCGACCGATGATGGCTACTATGGGCAGTGTCATGATCGGCATGATACCGCAGCTGAGGCACTAACGCAGGGGGGCTCGGCCAAGATGATCGTCGCATTCACACCCGGGGGCGGGTGTGCCACAGCCACTATCGTGGCCCGGCCGCACTGGATTGGGGAGTCTGGCGCCCTCAGAGTCACTGGCCCGTCCCGAAACCGATCCCGTCGCGAATCAGCAAGGTCTGGCTATTGCACCCTGTAGCACCCAAAGGAAACCATAGTACTTTCCGATAGCTCCAATGTAGAGACCACTGGCGGATGGTTGACCGTCCAGGTTCCTTGAACCGTTTGGGAGACTATGTGGTGCAGAGCCCCCTTGGTTGTTATCGTGCATATTGGCCGGCCCTCTTGCTGGCTACGACTCTGATCGGCTGCGGAAACCGAGCCGGCTCGCGTGACGCGGATCAGCCTTTTGGCGACAGCGCCATCGTTGTTGTGGTGAACCCCGCGGTCAATGAGGGAAACACGGTTTCGATACCCCTTTCCCATGGGGTCCTCCGAGGAGGACGTTCCGTCGATGTCGATCCAGGCGGATCGTCCATCACTGATGCGACCGGCTTGGCAGTGATTAACGAAGTAGTCTCCGGTGAAGTGGATTTGCGCGTGGATGATAGCACGGCACTTCAGATGACGGTCGTTTCGGACGGCGATGTCTACGATCTCGCTGTTGCCTACGACGGCAACGGCGCGACCGCCTACCCGAACTTTCCGATTCGATACGCCGTGGGCGGAGACATCGTCGTTTTTGACAGTAACGCGAATCCCGATGCTGTCGCGGACGCTCTTTCAACAAACGGCAATATCGTTTTTTTCCGGAACGGAACCTTTCTCGGCGACTTGCTCATCACAGGTGACGATGTCATCTTCTACGGTGAAGGCTTCACCGAACGCCAGGTGCTGATCGACGGCTCAGTGACCGTTCGCGGAACCGGCGTTCGAATCCGTGGATTTACCGTCAGCGGCAGTGTTACCGTGCAAGGCAACGATTTCGGCATGGCGTTTACAGTCGTCCAAGGTGAGACACGGATACTCGGAAACGCGGTTGCATTCCTTCGCAACGCCTTTTGCGGCCCTGTGGTCGTTCCCTCGTCAAACGCGACGTTGCTTGACAACGAAGGGATGGCGCCGCTGCCCGATCCTCCGCAGGAGCTTTGCGAATGAAAACGTTCAATGCAGGCGGTCTTGCGGAGAGCCTCTCCATGATCTTCGCAGTCCTCGCGGCATCCGGGTGCCGCAGCGCCTAGGGTGGCTCGATCGGGCATTCCTTGACGTACGAAAACCACAGGTGACGATGAATAGGCGAGGAGGCTCTCCCTCCGATCTTCGAATCGGTTCTCATGGCGTCCCTGTCTTTCTGTCCTGACAAACAATGCATCGGCAGGGACGCCTTTTCTTCGATATCCGAAAGCGCTACAGTTCACGGCGTTGCCCTGTTGGGGCTGTTTGCTGTGGCCACTTTCGCCCTTACGAGCCGCGGGGCGCGTGAGCGATGCCGCCCGATGTAGCTGGAATCCACGCCCGCAGTGACCCGTTGCTTGCCACCGGAACCCTGCGGGGCGAAGATGGCCGGGTAAGTTCGCGCCGGTTCATCAAGGAAGAGCCAAGACGTGAAAACGATAATCGAGCCATTTCGTATCAAGGTCGTCGAGCCGATTCGCTTGACGACGCCCGAGCAGCGTGAGGAGATTCTGCGCCGGGCGGGGTTCAACGTCTTTCAGATCCGCGCGGAGGACGTGCTCATCGACCTGCTGACCGACAGCGGTACGGGGGCCATGAGCAACGAGCAGTGGGCGGGGATCATGCGCGGGGACGAGTCCTACGCCGGGGCGTCGAGCTTCTTTACTCTGTACGACCGCGTGCGCGAGATGACCGGGTTCGAGCACGTTCTTCCGACCCACCAAGGCCGTGCGAGCGAACGCATACTCTTCGAGGTGCTCGTTAAGCCGGGAATGGTCGTGCCCAACAACAGCCACTTCGACACGACCCGAGCGAACGTCGAACACTCCGGCGGCACGGCCGTCGACCTGGTGATCGACGAGGGGTTGGTGGCTGACTCGCGGCATCCGTTCAAAGGGAACATGAACGTCGACCGGTTGGAGCGGCTGTTCAAGGATGTCGGCCGGGATTGGATACCGCTGGTCATGCTGACGGTTACGAACAACAGCGGCGGTGGTCAACCGGTCAGCCTGGAGAACATCCGTGCCGTTCGCGCGGTTTGCGATGCTCACCAGAGGCCGCTGTTTCTCGACGCCTGCCGGTTCGCGGAGAACGCGTACTTCATTCAGAAGCGCGAGCCGGGCCAGGCGGATCGCCCGGTGAAGGAGATCGCCCGCGAGATGTTCGACCTTTCCGACGGGGCGACGATCAGCGCCAAGAAGGACGGTCTGGTGAACATCGGCGGACTGTTGCTCTTTAGAGACGAGGAGTTCGCCAGTGAGGCGCGGAGTCTGCTCATTCTAACCGAGGGCTTCACGACGTACGGTGGTCTGGCGGGGCGAGATCTGGAGGCGATGGCCCAGGGATTCGAGGAGGTTCTGCAGGAGGATTACCTGCACTACAGGGTGCGAAGCGTGGAGTATCTCGGCGAACGGCTTACCGCGGGCGGCGTCCCGATCGTCCAACCGCCCGGCGGGCACGCGATCTACATCGACGCCGAGGGCTTTTGCCCCCACATTCCGGCTGCCGGTTTTCCCGGACAGGCCGTCGTGTGCGGTCTGTATCGCCAGGCAGGCATCCGCGCCGTCGAGATCGGGAGCCTGATGTTCGGCTCCGGCGGGAAGCCGCCTAACATGGAACTGGTGCGGCTGGCGATCCCTAGAAGGGTCTACACGCAGAGCCACATCGACTACGTCATCGAGGCGGTGTTGGAAGTCCATGCTCGGCGCGATAAACTGAGACGCTTGGTGATCGTTGACGAACCGCCTCAACTCCGGCATTTCACCGCCCGCCTCGAAGAGGTGGACGACTAAGCGGAGCGGAGCGTCAGGGCATGGTCGAAACGTCTCGCCGGGAGAAGCGAGAGCGTGTCACAACCGCGAAAAATAGAGTCGCCAAAGGACCGTCGTCGACTGCTCCAGCTCGCCCGCTCGACAGCCGGGTGGATTCTGAGCGGATCGGGCGACCCGGCTCCATCGGCTGGGACTAAGATCGAGGGTAGGTTCGGCGGAGCATTCGTGACGTTTTGGGCGGGCAAGCTACTGCGGGGGTGTGTCGGCACTTTCGCGCCGACCGAAGATATCTGTGCGACGATCCAAAGCGTTACACGGTCTTCATTGGCGGATCATAGATTCGCGAGTGCTCCGGTGACGGCGGAAGAACTTCCACGACTGACGATCGAGATATCGATCCTCTCGGATCCGCAGCCCACAAGCGATCCGGCGTCCATGGTTCCCGGTGAGCACGGCATCATCGTGCGGCGCGGCGATCGATCGGGTTGCTTTCTGCCCAAGGTTGCCGGTGAGCGGGGATGGTCGGCCGAGGAAACGCTGTCGAACTGTTGCACGATGAAGGCGGGCCTCGCTGCTGACGCTTGGCGAGAGCCGGGCACGGAGGTGTGTCTTTTCACCGCGGACGCGTTTGACGAGGGCGATTTGGAATAGGCTGCTCCCCGCTGAGTAAGCCGCCTGGTTCGGTTCATTGCGTGCGGTTCGCTTATGCGGCGGAGTCGGATTCAAGCGATTGACCACGTGCGTCGGGAGGCCCCGCCGGGGCTGGTGGACGATCTGCGCTGGTTTTACGGCGTCGTGGGCTGTCTCGATGAGGTGACGGAGGAAGAGTCCGACGCCTCTCGCCTTCGCTTTCGGTCCGAGCGGATCGAGCTGCAGATCCGCCTCGTGGCCAATCCAAAGATAGACTCGACCGGCTACCCGGTGACCCTGGCGGTCCCTTCACTCGAGGAGGCGGCGGAGTTGCTGGACGAACACAAGGTGGCGTACCAGCCGCTGACGGGGATCACTTGGGCGGACTTCCGGCTCGCCGCGAACGACCCGTCCGGCAACAGGGTCGAGCTTAAGCAGCAGTGGCCCGATGAGCCTCTGTGATGATCGGCGTGTGGGGCTGCACTTTTTTTGTGAAAGAAAATTCGGTGCGTGGGGGGTGACAGTTGGCTTCTCGGTGTGTACACTACGGCAGATCAACGGGATTGAACTTCCCAGTTGCGATCTGCCCGTCGGTCTTATATGCTCCGTTTTCGACTGGTGTCGGAAGACTTCGCTAAACTAAGATACCATCAGGTCATGTAACCACGGACGGTGCCACCGGGGTGTTTCTTCGGAAAGCTCGTTGTCGTCCTCGTGGCGGCGTGGTTTGTGGTCAGGCGGGCGGCTGTTGCGGCGGCCTGGCAAAGCGGGGTTGACACCGCGTCCCGTTTGGATTGCGGATCAGAGAGGGCTACGGCGCAAGCGAATTGTCGCGGGTCCCTGCGAAAGGCAGAAAGCCGATCATCGGCTTAACCGGTGGAATCGCGGCCGGCAAGTCGTCCGTGGCGCGCCTCTTGCAGTGCTTAGGCGCAGCCGTGATCGACGCCGACCGCCTCAGCCACGAGGAACTCCGTGATCCTGAGGTAGTCGCCACATTGCGGGAATGGTGGGGCGAAGGGGTGTGCTCCGCCGACGGGAGCGCGGATCGACGGGCGCTCGCCGCTATCGTCTTCAACGACCCGGCCGAGCTGAAGCGGCTGGAAAACCTCCTGTATCCCCGCATCATGAGACGGCGGGAAGAGCTGGTGGAGGCGTACAACGCCGACCCGGCTGTGTGTGCTGTTGTGTTGGATGCCCCGAAGCTGTACGAGGCGGGGCTTGGTGACTGTTGCGATGTTGTGATTTTTGTTGACGCGGAGTGGGCTGAACGGGTCCGGCGTGTTGCCGCCACACGCGGCTGGACCGAGAAGGAGCTTCGGCGGCGGGAAAAACTGCAGATTCCGCTGGACGCAAAGCGGGCAAATGCCGATCATGTAGTGATAAACCATTCCAGCATCGACGAGTTACGTCCCCGGATAGAGCGGATTTTTGCTTCGATGCTAGCTTCCTTTTCGTAAGGGTCCGAGCGAGGCGGCTCCGCGGTTCGGAGCGTCCCCCGGGCGTTAAGCACCAGGTTCGATCAACAAGCCAGTCGGCTGCGATTTACACATGTCAGATTCAGGAGGATTGTTTCATGGCGAAAGCCACCACCGGTAAGGCGCGTACGGTGAAGAAGAAGGCCGCGGCGGCAGCCGCGCCGCCCGCGGATACGAGCACCACGGAGACCACTGCGACGGAAGAGGCAGTCGAGCCCAAAGAGGCTGTGTCGTCCGCCCCCGTTGCCGACGGGGACGTGAGCCCTCTCGACGCCGAGACGCACGCCAAGTACGAGGAAATCAAGCGCGGTGAGATTCACATCACCGAGCTGCAGAAGATGAGCGTCCAGGAACTCCACGAAGTTGCCAAGAAAGAGGAACTCGAAGAGTACACCGGGCTCAAAAAGCAGGACCTGATCTTCAAAATCCTCAAGGAACGCATCAACCGCAACGGTCTGATGTACGGCGAAGGAGTGCTGGAGATTCTGCCCGACGGGTTCGGGTTCCTCCGCAGTCCGGAGTACAACTACCTGCCCTGCCCCGACGACATCTACATCAGTCCGTCACAGATCCGGCGATTCGGTCTGCGCAACGGGCACATCGTCGCCGGGCAGATCAGGCCGCCCAAGGAGTCCGAGCGGTACTTCGCCCTTCTGCGCGTCGAGGCCATCAACTTCGAAGACCCGGACATGGTCACGGAGAAGACGAACTTCGAGGATCTGACCGTCCTTCACCCGGATGAGCGGCTGATGCTCGAAACCACGTCCGACGAAATGAACATGCGCATCGTCGACATGGTGACACCGATCGGCCGGGGGCAGCGAATGCTCATCGTTGCTCCACCTAGAACGGGGAAGACGGTGTTGTTGCAGAAGATGGCCAACGCCATCAGCGCCAACGACCCCAACGTCTACGTCTTCATCCTGCTCATCGACGAGCGACCGGAAGAGGTTACCGAGATGCAACGGAACACCTCGGCCGAGGTGGTCAGCTCCACGTTCGACGAGCCCGCTTCCAGGCACGTTCAGGTCGCGGAGATGGTCGTCGAGAAAGCCAAGCGGTTGGTCGAGTATGGCCGGGACGTGGTGATACTACTCGACTCGATCACCCGACTCGCTCGGGCGTACAACACCGAGGTCCCCCACTCGGGCAAGATCCTCTCCGGAGGTGTCGACGCCAACGCCCTGCAGAAACCCAAGCGGTTCTTCGGCGCTGCCCGGAACATGGAGGAGGGCGGATCGCTCACGATCATCGGCACAGCCCTCGTCGACACCGGCTCCAAGATGGACGAGGTCATCTTCGAGGAGTTCAAGGGCACGGGCAACAGCGAATTGCGCCTGGACCGTCGTCTGGTCGACCGTCGGGTGTACCCGGCAATCGACATCGCCGCGTCCGGAACCCGCAAGGAAGAGCTGCTGCTCGATCCCAAGGAGCTGGAGCTGGTCTATCGACTGCGACGTGTGCTCGCCGACATGAACGTCGTCGAGGCCATCGAGCTGCTTCGCGCTCAGCTTGGCAAGGTCAAGAGCAACGCCGAGTTCCTGATGACCATGAACCTGGCGTAACCGGGCGAGTCAGCGCCCGAGGGAGAAGGGCACGGAACATGTGTGGCACCGGTTTCCAAGCGGTGAAGACACGGGTCGAAACCCCGTGCTACGCCTTCTTCAACAGGCCGCTCGCCCGGGCGAAGAGCCGCGGTTTGATGCCCGGTGCCTGCCGTGAGGCGTTGAGTCGCTGACGGAGACCGATCGGATGAACATCAGCATCAAGTACTGTGTGGAATGAAACTACCTTCCGACAGCCGCCGGTCTGGCGGATGCAATCAAGAAGGAGTTCGGCGCCAAGGTGGAGATGATCAAGGGCGGCGGCGGCGTGTTCGACGTACACGTCGACGGCACCCAGGTCTGGAACAAGCACGCCGTCGGGCGCTTTCCCGAGCACCACGAAGTGATCGACAAGATCAAAGGCCTGCCGGGTAAGAAGTAAACTGCACGGCGAAACTCCCACGCCGCGGACCGGCTGCGTCGACGCCGCTGGACCGCAAGTCGCGACAGTGTAGAATGCGCTCGTCGCCGGTCGCCGGCGACGGTACACTGTCGACTCGACGCATCGAGGGAGTTTGCCATGAGCGCCACAATCACCTGGTTGGGACACGCGACGTTCAAACTGACCTTGCCGGACGGGCGGGTCATCTTCATCGACCCCTGGCTTACCGGCAACCCGGCCTGCCCGGTTAGTCTCAAGAAGCCCGCGCGCTGCGACCTCGTCCTCGTGACCCACGGCCATGCGGATCACGCCGGTGACGTCGGCAATCTGATCGACGCCTTCAACCCGACGGTCGTGGGCAACTACGACCTGTGCGGGGCGTTGCATAAAAAAATCGGCAAGGGCAACTTCAGCGCCATGGCCACCGGCGGAACGCAGACCGTGGACGGCATCAGCGTGTCGCTCACCCAGGCGCTCCACTCGTCCGGTATCGAGTCATCCGACGGACCCGTCTACGCGGGCATGCCCAACGGCGTCGTGGTCAGCGCGGAGGGACTGGGCGGCGTCTATCACGCCGGTGACACCGACGTCTTTAGCGATATGACCCTGATCGCCCGTATCTTCGAGCCCAAGGTCTGCATCCTGCCGATCGGTGATCACTTCACGATGGGTGCCAAGGGTGCGGCCCTGGCGGTCGAGATGCTCGAGCCCGCGGCTATCATCCCCTGCCACTACAAGACCTTCCCCATCCTCGACCAAAGCGCCGACGCCTTCCGCGAAGCACTGCCGCCCGCCTTCAGGAACCGCCTCCACGTACCCGACGTCGGCACCGACCTCGTGTGGACCGCCGCGGGGATCGCGTAGCCCATAGAGAGTGTGTCGCCGGGCCTGTTCGGTCAAGGTGGCACGGTGAAGCCGCTTAGCGTCAGGTCATCGGCTGGGTCGTCGGTGCGGATGTAGAAGTCGTTGATCTTCTGGCGGTGGAACTTGCGATAGCCGCGGGACTTAAGATACGGCTCGATCTCGTCGCCCGTTGGTCGGTCGTTTTCGATCACCAGGACGCGCGGCTTGAAGCGCTCCAAGCTGAAGCCGTCGAGCACGTCGAGTTCGCAGCCTTCGGTGTCGATCGAGACGAGGTCGATTCGCCAGCCGCTGTTCGTTTCCCACGGTCCGCCGAAGGGTGAAGGGTGGCGCCGCTCGTATAGAATGACATCGTCGAGCGTGAGCA
>CBDUZY010000029.1:0-12935 GCA_965371825.1 uncultured bacterium | reverse complement strand
GGGAGACATTCGCCGTTTGGGTCGTTCCGGCGATGCTCCTAGCAGCCGGCGGGGAGTCTCTGTGGTTGGGTGTACGTCCTAAAAGCGCACGTCAACCGCTGGACAGTCCGCCCTCTATCGATTCATGACGAGGCCGGGTTACCGCTCGCAGGGGCCGGGGTGGTCGATCGAAAACGGCGACTCACATCCGGCGGGTGAGTGGAACTTGCAGGGGTCGAGAGGTGTCTAACCGGGGTGCGAGGACACGATGGGGTGAGCCTCTCGGAGAAGCGACTAATGAGCCGAGCGATAATGTGCAAGAACATCGGGCCGGCGGTCTTGCTGGCACTGTTGGTATCGGGTGTGGCGAACGGTCAGACGATCATCATCGACCACCATCCGCACCCTCATCCGCCGATCATCCACCCGCCGCCTAGGCCTCCGCGGCCGCCGAGGCCACCGCGACCCCCACAAAGGAATATGCCTCTCACGGTCAGGAAGCATGCCGTGGAGGTGTCGATCGTAGACGGCGTGTCGGTAACGGACATCGACCAGGTGTTCTTCAACCCCCACGATCGGTCGGTCGAGGGGACCTACATCTTCCCGCTGGCCGACGACATCGCCCTGAGCAAGTTCACCATGTTCGTGAACGGGCAGGAGGTGGAGGGGAAGCTGCTGAGCGTCGAGGACGCTCGGAGGGAGTACGAGTCGATCGTCGCCCGGATGCGCGACCCCGCCCTGCTGGAGTATCTGGGCACGCGCATGTTTCGTGCCCGCATCTTCCCCATCAACCCCAAGAGCGAGGTGCGGGTGCGCCTCTCTTACACGCAGATGCTCGCGGCCGACAACGGCCTGGTTCGGTATCGTTATCCGCTTGGCACGGAGAAACACCTTGCGGCGCCAATCGACGATCTGAGTCTGTTCGTGCGGATCGAGAGTTCGACCCCGATCAAGAGCGTGTTCAGTCCGACGCACAAGATGGCCATCAGCCGGCAGTCGGACTACAAGGCCAGCGCGAGCTACGAGGGGCGCAACGTCTATCCCGACAAGAACTTCGACCTGTACTGCGCTCTGAGCCAAAAGGAGTTCGGGCTGACCATCCTGACTCATCGGGAGGCGGGCGAGGACGGGTTTTTCCTGGCACGCATCGCACCGCCGGCCCGGGCGGAGGGCGAGTCGGTTCTTCCGAAAGACATCGCCTTCGTGATCGACACTTCTGGGAGCATGGACGGCGAGAAGATGGAGCAGGCTCGCCGGGCCCTCAAGTTCTGCCTGTCGAATCTCAACAGCGGCGACCGGTTCAGCATCGTGCCCTTTTCGCACGAGGCCTTGCGGTTCCGCGACGGGCTCACCGCGGCAACGGGGGACAACGTCGCTAAGGCCCGGCGATTCGTCGACGGTCTTCGCGCCAACGGCGGCACCAACATCGAAGAGGCGCTGCTCGCCGCGCTCTCCGACGCCCCGGATGCAGATAGGGGCCGACCGTACCTGATCGTCTTCCTCACCGACGGTCAGCCGACGGTCGGCGTTACGGCGCCGGAAGAGATACTGAGGAATGTCGCGTCGAAAAACACGGGGCGCGTCCGCCTGTTCGTTTTCGGTCTCGGACACGACGTGAACGCCGACCTGCTCGACCTGCTCGCGGAGCAGAATCGCGGGGCGCGCGACTACGTCGAGCCTGGCGAGGATCTGGAGCTGAAGCTGTCGAGTTTTCACCGGAAGGTGTCCGATCCGGTGCTCGCCGATCTGGCGTTGTCGTTCGGCGGGCTCGAGGTTTACGACATCTATCCGCCGGTGCTTAGCGATCTGTTCTCCGGCGGTGAACTCGTGGTGGCTGGGCGGTACCGAGGAGACGGGGCCCGTGCCGTGGAACTGACCGGCGTCCGCCGAGGTACGAAGGAGCGGTTCGTCTATGAGACAACGTTTCCGAGAGAGAAGCG
The DNA here is from genome assembly GCA_965371825.1 of uncultured bacterium. GTDB lineage: Bacteria > Planctomycetota > Phycisphaerae > UBA1845 > UBA1845 > JAJRUK01. Next base: position 11,016 of record CBDUZY010000029.1, on the reverse strand, counting down.
GACCCATGAGTTCCTGCCGCGTCTCTGGGCGACACGCAAGATCGGTTTCCTGCTCGACGAGATCCGTCTGCACGGTGAGAACAAGGAACTGAAGGATACGATCGTCCGGCTGGCGACAACGCATGGGATCGTCACGCCGTACACGGCCTACCTGGTTACCGAGCCGGGCGGCGTCGCGTTCCATAGAGGGACAAGTGACAATCTCTTGGCACAGGCGATCCACGGTAGTGGGAAAGGTGAGTCGCGGCTCGCTCCGCTCTTGCAGGAAGCCGGTGAAGCCATGGCTCCCGCTCCGGGAGGCGGAGGTAAGCGGGTCCCCAAGAAGGCTCGTCGCGCCCGAATTAGAGCGTCCCGCGGTGTGAACGCCGCTCGCCTTGCCGACGTGTCCGATCTCGATCGGTACGACAGCGTGCTCGACGCCGAAACAGCGTACGAGGCTAAAGGCCGGCCCGCGGCGGTCGTCAAGCGGGTTGGTACGCGCACGTTCTATCGGATCGAGAACCGCTGGGTGGATGCATCGTACGATCGGAACACGACGACGAGGAAGGTCGAACCGTTCTCGACAGAATACTTCGAGCTGCTGCGCAAGCACCCCCGCTTGGCCAAGTGCTTTGCCCTCGGCGAGCGCGTCATTGTAGTAATGGATGGAGTCGCCTACGAATCCGCACCCGCGGAGTGATCTCGTGCCGCGGGTCCTGGGGCCCGCGGTCTGCCTCGCGGGCGGCGACGGGGTTGACAATCCGCCCAAGCGAGATACAGTGCGCACGCGCGCGAACTCGGCGGGCTCGGGGGTACTCGTTTGCTTCGGGCTTGTTCCGATTGACGCGAGCGGGCTCATAGCTCAGTTGGCAGAGCGCGTCGCTGATAACGACGAGGTCCCAGGTTCAAGTCCTGGTGGGCCCATTGATCCAGGCGATACCCGATTGCGGCGAATCCGGTCTACGGAGGGTCTTGGGAACGTTGTCGCGGCGAAAGGCGAGGACCCAGCAACCAGTAAACTGGCTTGCCAGTGGCCTGCCAGCTCGAGTTCCGTCCCTGGCAGGCCAGTTTACTGGGCGGCGGCAGCGATTTCCCATACACCCCAGGCCGAGCGGGTGGACGTGGGAGGATCTGCCCGACGAGGAGTTGCTCGAGGTCGGGCTTTGCGAGCTAGGTCTGCGGATCATAGGGACCGAACTCGAGGAGCGCATCGCCCAAGTTCGCAAGGAGCTTGCCCGGCGAGATCTTCGCTGCCGTCCCCACTTCTGGTTGTCCGACGAGTGGTTCACGCCAGATGGCGTGCCCGGCATCGCGATTCCTTTCTACCTGGCTCATCCGCGTCTAGCGCAACTCGAGATGCGGCAGATGCTGGAGGTCGAGGGCGGGACGCCTCAGTGGTGCATGCGGATTCTGCGCCACGAGGTCGGGCACGCGATCGCCAACGCCTACCGATTGCATCGCAGACGCAGATGGACGCAGGTCTTCGGTAGGAATTCGGTGCCGTATCCGGAGTACTATCAGCCAAGACCGTACAGCAAGCGGTTCGTGCTGCATCTCGATTACTGGTACGCCCAGAGCCATCCAGCGGAGGACTTCGCGGAGACGTTCGCCGTCTGGCTCACGCCCGGTTCGATGTGGCGAGAGCGATACGCGGGTTGGCCGGCGCTGAAGAAGCTGGAGTATGTCGACGAGTTGATGAGCGAGATCGCCGGGCGGGCGGCGCCCGTTACCCTACGGACGCGGGTCTCTTCTCTCCGAGCGCTGAAGGTGACCCTGGGCGACCACTACGAACGCAAGAGAGCCCGCTACGGCGACATTCATCCGGATTTCTACGATCGGGATCTGCGAAGGCTGTTTTCGGATGCGCCTCGTCGCAGCGGAGGAGAGCCGGCTGCGAGGTTCCTTCGACGCGTCCGGACGGACTTGCGGAGGAACGTCGCTCGCTGGACGGGCGTCTATCAATACACGATCGATCAGGTCCTCAAGGAGATGATCTCGCGGAGTAAGACCTTGAACCTGTGGCGGGACCGTCTGGAAGAAGTTGTGAAACTGGAGGCGAACATGTTGCTTATCGTTCAGACAATGAACTATCTTCACAGCGGTCGTCATCGGGTGGCGCTATGAGAAAACTGCGCGTATTGGTCTTGGTTGACGAGGAGTTCGTTCCGCCCGACACCATCGAGGGGCTTTCCGACGACGAGATCGCACCCTGGAAGACCGAGTATGACGTCGTGGTTACGCTGGAGGAGCTGGGCCACGAGCCCCACGTTCTCGGCGTGGCGAGCGAAGTGCGACCGATTAGAGAGGCGATCGAAAAGCACAAGCCCCACGTCGTGTTCAATCTGTTGGAGGAGTTTCGAGGTGAGGGCGTTTATGTGCCCTACCTTTTGGGGTATCTGGAGCTGATCCGCCAACCGTATACCGGCTGTAACCCCGGCGGGATGCTGATGACCCATAGCAAGGCGCTGTCGAAGAAGATCCTGAAATACCACCGGATTCCCGTGCCCGACTTCGCCGTCTTCCGGCGCGGCAAGCGGATCAAACGCCCCCGGCATCTGGGCTTCCCGTTGATAGTGAAGTCCGCGACCGAGCACGGGTCGGTGGGGATTTCGCAGGGCTCGATAGTAAGTGACGACGCCAAGCTCGCGGACCGCGTCGAGCGAATCCACGATCAACTCGAGACGGACGCCATGGCCGAGCAGTACATCGAGGGACGGGAGCTGTATGTCGGCGTGATGGGCAACAACCGTTTGCAGACGTTGCCCATCTGGGAGCTATTGTTCACGAAACTCGCTGAGGGTTCGCCACGGATCGCGACGGAGAAGGTCAAATGGGACCTTGGCTATCAGGCGCGCATCGGGCTAAAAACGAAAGGCGCCACCGGTCTTTCGAACGGTTTGGCTGAGCGGATATTCCGGGTCTGCAAACGTGCCTACAGGACTCTAGGCCAGACCGGCTACGCCCGAATGGACCTGCGACTGACGGACGACGGGAGGGTGTACTTGCTCGAGTCCAACCCCAACCCGCAGCTCGCCTACGGGGAGGACCTGGCCGAGTCCGCCCATTCGATCGGGATCAAGTACGAGAAGCTGATTCAGCGGATCGTAAACCTCGGCTTGCAAGCGCGCAAGGTCTGGCAGGGGTAGCACCGTTCCGCAGGCACCGCACCAGCCGGACTAGAATGGCCCGCTGCCGCCGGATGAGGACTCCTGAAGCCGTTTCACAACTTTGAGCGCTCCTTCGCTCGGAGGATGAAGCTCATGGCGTGTGACCTCGAACTCGCCGGACGCAACCCGAGTCAACAGGGTATCTAGCATCTCGCGAAAGGCAGTTTCGGCCCGTTCCACGTACGAGTGGATTGCCGTGAGGTGCTCGGGCTTGAAGAGCCCGAGTTCGACGTGCCCGACGTCGATCGCGTTGCGCAAGGCCATCGCGGGGATGAAATCACGCTCGATCTTCTTATCCCCAAATCCCAAGGCACGCAGTCCGCGTCGAGCAGCGTCGCGCGTGCCCCCGTCTCCTTCGGGTGTAAAGAGGACTTCAAGTACCTTGGCCAGGTTTAGCACGACTTCCGCCACGAATTCGCCAGCGGTTCGCCCAGCCCGATCGAGGCGACAGGCCACATGGAAGTAGTGGAGCGCGGCAACAATCCGGCGCCGGCCAGGCTCGGCCACTACAGCCATTCGTTTCCAGGCATCTATGAAGCTCTGCTCCTGCTTCTCTTGTGTCGTCGTCTGGAACTGCCCGATCCACTGCGACAGCTCCCAACCGAAATCGGCCGAACCGATTTGCCCATCGACGCGCTCTATGTATGGTGGGTCAGCGAAGGGCACGTTGAGCAGTGTCGGCAAGACGAAGAACACGCCTTCCACCGTTTGGCTTAAGTCGCTCAACGACTCAAACGACCCCCTCAACACCAGCGTGGTTCCTTCGAGGCGGGCGGTCAGGTTGGGCGCCTCTATCGTGACGTCGAGTGGAGAGAGCGGCTGCTTTGACTCGATGGTCGACTCGCCGGTGTTGGCGTTGAATAAGCACTGTGCCTCCGTCGCTAGTACAGCAGTGTGTCCTCCTCCCGCTTCGACACCAAAGGGCTGGGGAGGCTGCAAGTGGAAGCGGATCTCACACTCCGTGGGGAAGACCGGCTTCTTCTTCGACCTAACGCGAAACTTTCGCGGACGTACTTGGTAAGTGAGCACAACAGCCCCTGTCGCTGGATTAGGTCACAGTCTGCCGTTCGAATCGGCCTCGGAGAGCTAGGGCGTATCGTCGCGGTTGCGGGCTTTTTCGGTGGACGCCTCGAACAGCCCAACTAGTTCCGAGTCGGCGGCGTTTCGGGCGATGTCGAGTCCGCCGTCGAGGATTCCGACGGCTTCGTTGAACTGTCCGCCGCGGCGATACGCTTCACCCAGATGGTAGTAGGCCCAGGCGTAGTCGGGATCGCGACGGATCGCGTGACTCAACTCGGCGATGGCCTCTTGATACTGCCCTAGGCCGACGTAGATCCACCCCAACGTGTCCAGGGTGAACGAGTTCTCAGCTAGCGAGGCCGCCCGCTTAGCGTAGGGCAGGGCGAGGCTGTTATCCCCCTTCTTGTCCGAGAGCACATAGGCGACGTTGTTCAAGGTGACCCAGCTCTCGCCGCGAAGGGCGAGTGCCTGCTCATACGCGGCCACGGCTTCATCCGTTCGATCGGCGAGTTGCTCGATATCCCCCTTCTCGTGGAGTAGTGTCCCCCGCTCCGCGTCGCCCGCTGCGTCCGCAATGAGGGCGTCGAGCCGGGCCACCGCGTCGTCGTAACGTGCGGCGCTGGCGTACAGACGCACGAGGATCCTCTGGTTTGGGCGTCGGGCGGACTCGTCGGCGGGTTCGTCCTCAAAGAGCGGGATCGCCTCATCCGCCTCGAACGCGGCTTGGAGATCGCCGATTACCTGCGGTATGGTCTCCGGCGCGTCGCTCATCGCGAGCGTCATTGCCTTTCGGAACTCGGCGACGGCGCGATCCTGTTGCCCGGCGGCAGCCGCCAGCCGGGCGTAGCGCGAGGTCGTTGTGGCTGAGCGCGCTGCATGCTCGGGCAGGGACTCGAAATACTCGACGCCGTCGGCGAAGCGCTCCAGACGCGTGTACAGTCCCAGCACACGGGCTATGCTCGATGCGCTGTACCCACTGAGTTCGGCGCCTCTGCGATAGTCGCCGAGGGCCTCATCTTGCTTGCCGTGCTCGAGCGAGATACGTCCACGAAGAAAGAACCACCTGCCGTCGGGGCGTGGGCTCCGGCGGTTTATCTGCGCCGTAACGATCCGATCGGCGTCGTCGAGGCGTTGAAGTAGAATGTAGGCGTCGACCAGCTCCTCGATGGAACCAGCCGAGTTCGGTGCCTCGCGGATGATCGACTCCAGCTCGCGGACCCACAGGTCATCTCTCCCCGCCCGGCGTTGAAGCCTTGCGAGCAGAATCCGCGGTTCAAGCCGCAGGGCGAGCGGGCTGATCCGCTTGATTGCCGTCAGGTCCCCGATTGCCGCCGCGGTCGAGCCTCTGGCAACCCGGTGCCGGGCGCGCTGGTACAGGGCGTACGTATCGTCTGGACGGTCGGCAAGGTAGGTCGAGAGAGAGGAGATTGCCTCGTCAATTTCGCCTTCGCGGGCGTGGATTTCGGCTTCCCATAAGAATCCTCGTGCGTAGGCTGCGAACGAGCCGGTCAACTCACTGATGTCGCGGCGAGCACCGTCGAGGTCGTTCACGGCTCGGTGCAATCTGCAAGCGATTCTGGCTTCGAGCAAGGCGGGGACTTGTCGGGCGGCCGAGTCGCGGGCGTGCTCGACGGCCCTGTCGATCCAGGGAAGCGCCTTGACGGGTTCGCCTATCACACGAAGGTAGAGGTCCACGAGGGCCCGTTCGACCTCGAGCGTCGACGCGAGATCCGCGGAGGCGAGAAGGACGCTTTCCGCCTTTGCGGTGTCGCCCTGCTTCACGTGCTCGCGGGCCACGATCCGCATGGTGTTCGCCTGTTCTTCGGGAGTGGGTCTGGACTCGGCGTAGTCCCTGAGGAGCTGTATCGCCCGGTCGCCTCTTTCCGTTCGGCGGTAGTAGTGGGCTGCACCGACCACTACGCGTTCCTCCTCGGGCAGCAGTCTCCGCAGAGTTTCATGCTGCTCATCGGCCTTCTCCCGGTTGCCGACGGTTTCGTAGAGTGCGGCGAGGCGTCCGAGGTTCACCGTATCGTTCGGACTTTCGGCCAGGATCGCCTCGCGCCTACCTATTGCGGCCTGTGGATCCGCCGCTTCCGTGCGGAGCAGGACTCGCTCTCTTACCCACGGGTCGTTGGGGATTAGGCGCTCGCAGTTCTCCAACTCCCGTTCGTAGGCCTCGGAGTCGCCGCGGGCCAGAGCTATGAATGCGAGGCCTTGATGAGCGAACCCTTCGTCTCGGTTCGCTCGGACCGCTCGTTCGTAGGAGGTCTGCGCCTCATCCACTCGGTCGACGATCTGCAGGCATCGACCGAGGAGCGTTAGTGCGGACGCATCACTGGGCTGGGTTTCGACGGCCTCACGTAGGGCGTTTATGGCCAGATCGTACTCTCGGCGCTGCATGTGATACAAACCGAGAATCGACTTGCCGCCTGCGCCGTCGACGTTGTAGTCGGCGGCTTCCTTGCGGGCGTCCTCCTGGGCCTGTTCGTTTTCCAGTTGGCCGGCGATACGCAGCTTTGTCTTCAGTAGGGCGTAGTGCTGGGCGGTCGTCGCGGTTCGTGCCAGAGGCGTGTCCCTCGCCCTCAGGTGGGATAAGGCGTCGTCGACGTGGATCAGTGTCTTGGCGAAATCGCTACGGCGCGAGTGAAAGACCACAAGGTCCAGCGCTCGTTTGAACGCGTCCTTCTCGAGCTCAATCGCCTCGAGCATGGCCTGATCGCGCTGTTCGTCCGTAAGATCAGGGCGAGAATAGACCGCCAACTGCTGCAAACTCACGTCATCGGGCTTCAGTTCGAGCGCTTTGGCGACGATCGCCTGGGCCTCTTCCGGGCGACCGATGTTTAGGAGTTCGTTGACGGTCATCCCCACCAGGCGGGCATCGGCCGGGTCCGACTGCAGCGCTTCACGAAGCACCTCGAGGGCGCCGTCCACGTCGCCGTCGATTGCTTTCGCCCTCGCAGTCAGCATGGCCCGGACGGTTGGCGATCCCGTGAGCTGCTCATGGATGGCGCCGGCTTGTTCCGGTTTGTTCTGTCTTTCGTAGATTGCGGCCTTGATCAATGTCGCTTCGGCGTTCTTCGGATTCACCAAGAGGATCCGGTCGACCACCGCGAGGGCTCGTTCCAGCTCGTCCGTTTGGAGCAGGCTTTGGGCGTAAAGATTCCAGAAGGTCGTATCGGTTGACCGCAGTCGGGCGGCCTCGTCAAGTACCTCGGTTAGCAGGGCCTTGGCGGCGCCGGCCTCGTTGAGGCGGAGGTGGGCATTCGCCAGAATCATCGTGTTTTCCCAGTTGATCGTACCGAAAGAGCGGTAGGCTTCGTCGGCGGCGCGCAGGTCTTCGAGGGCGGCACGTTCCTGACGTCGGGCCAGCTTCACCCGACCTGACTGGCTGAGCACGCGGGGATGGGAGGGAGACTCGCCTTTGGCGTCGAGGACGTACTGCTCAGCCTTGGCGAGGTAGTCCTGAGCGGCTTCCATGTCGTCCGCCTTGTCCGCTTCGAGCGCCAGGGCTACGCATGCCTGGGAGGCGTAGATCATCAACGTGAAGGTCCTCACGCGGTTTCGGGACGCCTCGATTCCCTTGCGCGACAGCCCGCGTTGCAGGCGCTGTTCACACACATCGACGACGTCTTGGTGTCGACCCGCTACCTTGTACAAGAGGGCCAGTTGCAGGTGTGGTTTGAAGCCGTCGGGCTCGGCGTCTATACCCCTTTTCAGGATGGCCTCGGCCTCGTCGAAAAACGCCTGGGCCGACTCTCGCGTCGCGTCGTTGCGGCGAGCGCGATCCCACTTTCGGGACAGGAAGACGGCATAACCAAGTTGCGCCTCGGCCAGGGCGTCGGGGTCGTTCGCAGCAAGATCGAGGCTTTGCCGGTATGTCTCCTCGGCCTCGTCGGCCCGCCCGCGCCCGGAGAGGAATCCAGCGTAGGCCAGGCGCACTTTCGACGCATCCGCACCGGCGGAGGGGTGCTGCTCGAGCAACCCCAGATGAAGTGCTTCCGCCTCCTCGTCACGCTGGCTCCGCGCATAGTGGTTTGCGAGATCTATGGTGTAGTCGACTTGATCGGGGGCGAGCTGTGCGGCGGTTTCCAGCTCAGCCCGTCCTCGATCGGCATATGTTTCATCCCGGCTTGCGAGATTGACCAGGGCAAGACCCAGGGCGTTATGGGCGAGGGCGCGCCCTGCGTCGGCAACCTCCGTCTCCAGACCCAAGAATGCCTCGGCTGCCTCTTTCACCTGCTCCCACTCACGTGCGGTTCCGTAGAGACGAGCGGTGTCGAGAAGGAACGTGGTCAGTTGAACATGGGCGTCAATAAGATCCGGGCGCAGCACCAGCGCTTGGCGCCAAGAGGTGAGGGCCTGGAGGACCTCGCCCTCCTGCATGAGCATCTCGCCGGTGCGGACCAGATAGGCGGCATCATCGCTCCTCCTCCAAGCCTCGTGGTAGAAGCGCGCCGCTTGTTGCCACTGCTCCTCGGCGGCGAACTGATCGGCGAGTTCGACAAAGTGCTTGGGATCGCGCCGCGCCAGACTGTTGAGCATGATGACCGATAGAACGATGATCGCGGCGAACATCGTCAGGGTCAGTGCTACGACAAGGTTCTTGTTGAGTTTTTTCGTGGCCATGAGGATTCATCCCTCTAGCGTCATGCACTCGAGTGGGCGGGTCACCGCCCCCATATCGCGAGAGCCGGCTGCTAACTGTCGTGCGCCGCCGCCTCCCGCACGGCTTCCTCCTCTTCCTCGAAATCGGGCCAATGGTCTCGGATAAGAACCGGGAGGATTCGATCGAACAGCTTGCGGGCCCCTTCAGTGCTCTGTTCCCGGTTTGCCCGAGGAAAGCTCACTTCCACCTTGCTGAAGTAGGCGAAGGTGTTCCGGGGATCGTTTATCAGCAGGCGGACCCCGGTTCGCGTGGCGGCAAACCTACCGTTGCACCCGAAAGTGTATACGACGGTCACTCTCTCGCGGTTGAACAGGGCTGTCTTGACGAACGTGCAAACCCGAATCGGTACGGTCGCCAGGTCGGAACCGAGTGAACGGAGTTCTATGGTCGAGTTTTCGTGCGGTTGGGCCGGCTGGTATCCCGCGCCGGCGCGGCACTCGTCGGGCGTGTGAGGTACCAGGTTGCGCCCGCCCGTGTCGTAGGTGATGAACAGTTCAGCGATTCGCAACGGATCGGATCGATCAACGCTGGTATCCTCCAGCCTCCAGTTCAGGTACTGGTTCGTTCCGAGCGCGGCGAGTACTGTCGGTTCGAGAGTGTAGCGGGCGGCGACCCGGTAAGGCTTGATGGCCTCGACCGCCATGGCGTTAAGCGAGGTCTTCAGCGGGAGGGCGATCTTGTTTTGCTTGAGGTCCATCCGCCTCGCAACCGGACCCGAGAGGATTGCCGCCGTTCCCAATAACGTCACGGCGATCACGAACGGCGGGTTCAGCAGCCTCCGAGTTGTGCCGATGGACGCCGCTTTCATCTGTAAGCCCTTGTGAACAAATAGATTGCAGGCAAACGGCCACGCCGATCCGAGAGGCGGAGCTTAGGCCCGTTGCCGCCAATAGTCAATCGGCATCGTTTGCGTGGCGGGTCCACCAAGACCGCGGATTCCTCTGCCATGTATGTCCTATTGGGTAGTCATCGGATTGGGTTCAGGCTCTCTATCGCCCGACCGATAACGATGTAGAGATCGCTGTGCGCGCACCGGCCCACGCTTCTTGTGTGGAGCAGTGCGACAGCCGCTCGAGAGACAAGGCGATGGACAAACCAACGAGGATACCGCCAACCCGAAAGCCCACGTCGCCCTGTGTGATCCTCGGCTGTGGGGGGCACGGACGCGTGGTCCTCGACATTCTCAGGCAGGCGGGCGGTCACGAGATCGTCGGATTCGTCGACTCGAACCGCGAGATGATCGGGCGGCGAATCGACGGCCTGGAGGTGCTGGGGCATCCGGACGAGCTGCCGGAGATCAAGGCGCGCTTCGGTGCCACCGGCGGAGTTGTCGCGATCGGTGACAACGGCGTGCGCAGAAGCTTCGCCGACCGCCTCGAGGAGTTGGGCTTCGAGTTGGTCAGTGCGATTCATCCATCGGCTAACATCGCGACGTCCGCGTCGATAGGTCGCAATGCGGTTATCGCCGCCGGGGCGCTGGTGTGTGCCCATTGCCAGATCGGCGACTCGGTGATTCTCAACACCGGGTCCATCGTTGATCACGAATCGCTCGTGGGGACCGCGACGCACGTGTGCCCGGGTGCTCGGGTTGCGGGGCGGGTCACGATCGAGTCCGGAGCGTTTGTCGGAATCGGGGCGACAATCATCCAGAACGTCCGCGTCGGATACGAGGCTGTTGTCGGAGCGGGCGCGGTCGTGGTTTCCGACGTAGCTCCGATGTCGACGGTGGTCGGCGTTCCGGCCCGTGAAGTCAAGGGCGTGCAGAAGTCGGCGTCGATGGAGTCCTGGATGGTGCCGGAGTACGCCGCGACAACTCGGCAACCAGAGCCAATCCCCACGACTCGATAGACTAGGCGCTCCCAACTCGCAGTGTGATTTCCAGTCAGATTCGCTCGGGGTCAATCACCGTTCGGTCGCCGCGGACATTTCCGGTGTTGAGCGTCGTCTTCGGCTCGAACAGGAGGGCGTGCACCTCTTGCGGGGCGACCGGCATGTGTTCAACACCGTGGGGGATGATGATGAACTCGCCCTCGTTGACCTCTATTTCGCAGTCCCGGAGCCTCATCGACATCCTGCCTTTGGTGACGAGGAACATCTCGTCCTCGGTCTCGTGGCGATGCCAGACAAAATCGCCCTCGAACTTCACGAGCTTTACTTGAAAGTCGTTGACCTCACCGACGATCT
>CBDUZY010000028.1:0-12971 GCA_965371825.1 uncultured bacterium | reverse complement strand
CGTCGCTGCTCGACCCGAGCATGGGGATGTCCGTGCTGCTCTTCGGTCGACGAGGCCACCCGGCTGGGTCCGAGGAAACAGAGTGACAGGCGCCGTCAGTACAATCCATCCGCCGATGGACTCAGCGAAGCCGGCACCCCGCGTGGAGCAAGAGCGGGACAAGGCCCCGTCGGCAGCCTCCACGTTCAACGGTGTGCACGGTCACTTCCTGAACCGCGGTCGCGGCCTCGAGTTCGATATGGAGGCCCGGTGGGTGCGTGAGCATCTCCGCTCCGCCGGCGGGAAGGTCCTCGATCTCGGGTGTGGTATTGGGGCGCTCGTCCCCTCGATCGGGCTGGAGCGAGCGATCGGTGTGGATTACTGCGGCGACGGGCTTGTTCACACGCGGGCCCGCTTTCCGAATGTACCTCTGACGTGCGCCGCCGCTGAGCAGCTGCCCTTCGCGGATGCTTCATTCAGCGCCATCACGTTGCAGCACGTTGTCGAACACATCACGGCGACGGGCTCGTCGGCGGCCGAGTGGTGCCGGGTCTTGAAGCCGAAAGGCACACTTTTGGTGCTGACTCCGAACGCTTCATTCAGCGACCCGTGCGTGTTCGACGACCCAACGCACGTTCAACTGTTTGACCGACATGACCTTCCCGGTTTGCTAAAGAGTGTCGGCTTCGAGATCGTCGACCTGCGTACGATCGGACTGCCGTGGTTTCGGCGATACGGGCGGATTCCATCCGGTTGGCGCCTTCGCCGCTTTGTCACTCGCAATGCAAGATCACTTTCGGCCTTTGGGCCCCTCAGGTGGAAGGGGCAGACCTTGTGCTGCGTGGCTCGGAGGCCCGTGTGCTGATGTCCCGTCCGCTACGAGTGATGATCGATGCCCGGATGCTCATAGGGCGGTTCGCGGGTGTATGCCGCGTCGTCACCCGTCTGGTCGAGGAGCTGGCCGGGCGGGACGACCTTCGCGTCGTTGCCCTGTGCGGCAATGAGTCTTTCGCCGCGTGGGCCGGCCGGACCGACCTCGATGTGGTCCGGTGCGATTTCGGACGGGGTGATCGGACGGCCGACCGCAGGATGTACTGGGAGGCGACGAGACTGCCGGGTCTGATCCACCGGGCGAACGTAGACGTGTTTCACGCTACGTGGAACAGCGGGATTCCCACGCGTTGCCCCGTGCCCGCCGTGCTGACCATCCATGATCTGATTCCCTGGGACGACCCGCGCACGCACTTCGCAACGGTTTGCCAACGGTGGTGCTACAAGCATGCGGTCAGGGCGTCCGCGAGGCGGGCACGCCGCGTCACGACCGTGAGTGACCATACGCGGCGCGAGGTAATGAATCGACTTAATCTTCCTGGGGGCCGGGTGGTTACCATCCACAACGGCGTGGAGATTCCGCGCAGCGAGTCGGGCGACTGCGAAGCAGCCGCGGATGGCCCCGAGACGGCACGGTACGTGCTGTACGTCGGCGGGCACGAGCCGCGTAAGAACGTCGCCGGTGTGCTGACAGCCATGCGGGAGTATTGGGAGAAGTTCGACGGCGACCTCGAGCTGCGTCTGACGGGGGATGTGTCGTCGCTGTCTCCGGACGCGGCAGCGGTCTACCAGAACCTGCCTGCCGGAGCCCCCGTTCGCTTCCTAGGCACCATCAACGACGTTGAACTCAGTCGCCAATACGCTTCTGCCCGGGCGGTGCTGATGCTGTCACTTCGGGAGGGGTTCGGTCTGCCGGTGCTCGAGGCGATGGCACACGGGTGTCCGGTAGTGGCTGCCCGACGCGGTGCCCTGCCGGAGGTCGTAGGGGACGCAGGTATACTGGTCGATCCGGCGAATGCGGTCGAGGTCGCCGACGCGATCCACTCCATCTGTTGCACACCATCGATTCGAGCACAGCTCATCGAACGCGGCCGACACCGCGCCGTCGAGTTCGGGTGGGACCGAGCAGCCGATCGAATGTGCCGGCTCTACCATGCCGTCGCCCTCGAATCCGGGCTCCCAGCCCGATTCGCGGTTGTTTCGGGGCAGGTTGCCTCGGTTCAGACGGGCACGACCCGCTAACGCTTACGCGCGAAGTGTGTCTCGCGCGCGTTTTCGGCGGGATTCTCCGCAATCACTCACTCGACAGTGCCTTGGAATCATGCCATACTGCACGGCTCGGCCTCCGGTTGAGGGTCGAATACGGAGTCGCGTGAGGACGAAATGCAGCCGGAAGAACTGGTCCAACTTGTTGGGAGTGGCAACACGTCGACTGTCGAAGACGAGTGGATGCGTCTCGTCGAATCCGAAGAGATCACGCCGCCGAGACTCCTCGACTACCAGCCGGTGCTCACCGAGCTGTGCAAGGTGGGGAGCGAGTCGATCGCGGAGGCCCTCGCCTGGGCGGCCATCGAGACGACTTCCCTCCGGTGGAGTCCCTCGGATACTCTGGCGGTTGCCGCCTCTATGCTCTTGAGTGTTCCGAATAGCGCGGAACTTCGCTCTCAGGTGACCGACCTTTACCGGTCGACCTACTCCGACCGCGAGGGGTTCGAGGCGTTGCTCGCCGAGGCGGGTCTGGCGGGAGGAAGGCCGGTCAGGCGGGCGCTGCGCACGCTCGACGTCTGTCTGGCGGTCGATGAGGGTGGGTTCCTGGCCGCCCGCGACGACGACGGCGGCGCCCGCATCGATGGCATCGATCGCGACACGTGGGAGTACACGATACACACGAACCTCGGCGATGGAACGCTTGGGGCCGTTCACCTGGCGGATCGTTACGAGGCCGCGGAACCCACTGATTTTCGGGTCATGCGCCACTTCGATCCCGGCGGACTCAGGGAGCGCCTGAGCAAGGACCCGGTTTCCATAGTCGTCGAGATCTGCCGGCGGCGAGGGGGTTCCATCAGCAGCGATACGCTGTCTGAGTTGTTGGTGCCCTCCATGTTCACCGAAGAAGAGTGGAAGAAGTGGTGGACGCGTGCCCGCGCCGCCGTGAAGAAATGCCCGAACGTCCGTCTCGAGGGTCGAACCCCATACAAGATTCACTATACCGACGTGCCGATCGCGCGTGCGGAACTGATGCTGGCTGAGTTTTCACGCGGGCGCGATCCGGCGACACGATACAAGATCGTTGGGAAGTACGTCCGCGAGTGCCCGGCGCACGGCGAGACACCGGACACGGAGGTCCTCAAAGGGTGCCATGAGAAGCTGGCCACACAGGCCCGTAAGCTCGTGGGCACGGGTTCGGCGGTGGCGGCGCTCGCTTGTACGAGGGCGTGGGCTGTCGGCGAGGCGGCCGGTATTGCGGATGCGGGCGGTGACACCGTCAACTTACTCCGCAACATGCCCGACGTCGCGGCCCTCTTCGAACCGCTCCGGGATGAGACACTGCTCGAGCTCGCTTGCTCCGCGCTGGTCGAGGCGCGTCCCGACGATTGGCGAGCACTGCTCATCGACATGCTGCCGACTTTCCCACAGGCGTCGTGCGACAAAGTCGTGGATCGTTTGATGAAGGCTGGGTGCTCGGCGGCGGACTTGGAGGATGCGGTACAGAGAATCATCGCCTCTCCGGTCGCCTGTTTCGAGGCGTTGCTCTGGCTTTGGGACGACCCATCGAACACGGATATCGTGTCAGGTGTCGCTCCTATGACATTGTTGTCAAGAGTCCTGCGGGCTTTGCACGACAGTCGGAGAAGCGACAGCCTTTCCAAAGAAAAGGCGAAGGCGATCGCGGCGCGCGGCAAGTCGGTGCTCTCGGCCCGCAACTATGAGCGTTTCGATCGTTGTCTCGATGGGATCGACGGCGGTATGGCGCTCGCCTTGCGAACGCAAGTCTCCCAGCTCGAGAACCTCGGCCGGGTCGTCCGCGAGAACTTGTTGCGCCGGTTGAGTCCTCACCTCCCCAAGATCGACACGGAACCGGCGGTCGTTCCATGGGCACGCGAGGACGTCATGTACGTCACCGAGGCGGGCATGGCTCGCAAGAGGGAGGAGATCGACGAGCTCGTCAACGTGAAGATGAGGGAGAACGCGAAGGCCATCGGCCGGGCGGCGGAGAAAGGCGATCTCAGCGAGAATTCCGAGTACAAGTTCGCCCTCGAAGAGCGCGACCTGCTCCGGGCGAGGCTCGCCCAAATGAACTCCGAGCTTCAAATTGCTAGAGTCATAGCGCCGGAGACCGTTCCCACGGACCACGTCGGGATCGGAACACGAGTGGTGTTCCACCGGGTCGAGGGCGGCGACGTATTTGAGATGACGTTCGTGGGACAGTGGGACGGCGATATTGACCGCGGGTGGTTCAACTACCGGGCGCCGCTCTGCCAGTCCGTGTTGGGCAAGCAGATCGGCGACCTCGTCGAGTTCGACCACTCGGGGGCGGCCGGAACCTACAGAGTCACGGAACTTCACAACGCCCTCGCGACCCCGCACGAAGACGCACGTGTAGAGTAGATCGCTGTCACAGTATAATCCCGGAGCGTTTCGAAGGATCCACATGCCATGAAGGCTGCGATTATCGGTTTACCGCGATCGGGGAAGTCGACGGTCTTCAGCGCCGTTACGGGGGCGATCGTGGATCCCTACGCTCCGCCGAAACCGCACCCCGCGGTTGTTCGTCTTCGGGAGCCCAGGCTCGAGTTCCTAGAGGGTCTCGCTCACCCGAAGAAGGTCACCGAGGCGACGTTCGACCTCGTCGACATTCCCGGGTGCTCACTTGACGATCCCAAAGGCCGCGAAGACTGGCGGGCGTTGCTGCCCGAGGTCCGCCAGGCGGACTTGTTGGTCGTCGTAGTCCGCGACTTCGAGAATCCGTCGGTACCCGCGTACCGGGATCGCGTCAACGCCGAGGCGGACTTCGCCGAGGTGTGGTCGGAGCTCATCTTCTCCGATCTGGACGCCGTGACCGGGAGGCTCGAGAGGCTGGAGAAGGCACTCACGAAGCCGACGGCGTCGCATGACGCCGAGAAGCACGAACTTGCCCTGCTGACGCGGTGTCGCGAGGCGCTCGAGGAAGAGAAACCGCTCTCGACAGCCTTCAAAACGGACGGCGAACGAGCACTCTTGTCGGGGTTCGCCTTCCTGACGGAGAAACCGCTCGTTTGCGTTCGCAACGTCTCTGACGACCGGGCTACGACGGCAGAGCCTTTGACGGTGGAGCACTCGGTAGCCAGCGTTACGCTCAGTGCGTCCATAGAGGCCGAGATCGCACAGCTTGATCCGGCTGACCGACCGGCGTTTCTTGCGGATCTCGGGCTTAAGACCCCAGCCGGCGACCGTTTGGTTCGCTGCTGCCATGACGCCCTCGGGCTGATCTCGTTCTTCACCATCGGGCCTCCCGAGGTGCGGGCCTGGGTGCTCCGGAAGGGTGCAACGGCGGTTGAGGCCGCGGGCAAGGTCCACACGGATTTCGCAAAGGGGTTCATTCGGGCGGAAACGGTTGCGTACGACGACCTGGTCGCCTGCGGTGACATGAAAGCCGCTCGTGCCTCCGGGAAAGTGCGCAAGGAAGGCAAGGGGTACATCGTCGCCGACGGCGATATTCTCTACATCCTGGCGAGCACTTAGCGGCGTATCGGGCTCAATAGTCGTGTCGTCCCCCTACCGCCCGTGCGGTTGACCCCACCAGCCCCTCGGCTAAACTGGCTGGCCCCGGACGCGGCGAATGTGGTCAACTCCGGGCAGGAGCTTTGCCGGGATTCGCACGCCCGGTTTTCGATGATTCTTGTTGGAGTAGGTCGATGAGCATTCCACGCGTGATGCGTGCCATGAAGATGATGGGCGCCGGCGTCATCTTGCTACAGGCCGGGGGCTGCAACTGGAGCGCGTTCAACGAGTTCGTCCAGACGGTCCTGCTCGCCATAACTGCGGCTGGGAGCGTCGCTATCATCCAGAACATCTAGACGCCGCACGCCCGAGATGCCCGAGATGGGCGAGTGCGGTAGTCTGGATACTGGCATTCGACATTCTGCACTCACACAGGAGCCGGCGGGCTCTACTGCTGGCCGGTTTTGGAGCCGTAACGGCCCCGGCGGTACGAATCAGGACTCCCTCCCGCGTGTGTCCGCCTTCCTGTCGAGGGAGTAGGCTCACTCCGGCTCTTGGGCTTCCGCGCCCCTGTGGATTGACGCCCGGTCGCTTCCGCGTATACTTGCCGGTTCATCACCGGGAGAGTGGACTGGGCTTGGGCCCGCCCTCTCCGAGCCGTCCGGAGCTTCGCCGCTCGCCAAGAGGCGGCGCGTAGCGAGGTTTAGTAACTGGAAGCAAGCATCGTTGGGGACCGTTCGCTATTTACAGTTCCGGATTCACCATTCAGGTTAACGTAGACTTGAAAGACCGGGAGAAGTCGATGGCCAGTATCTTGTGGATCATGTACCGGTATCGTAGCGTTTGCGCGACCGGGGTAGTTTTGGCGCTGCTCTGTGCCGGGACGTTGGCGCCAGCTACCGCTCAGACTCCGGCTGCAGGCGGAGACAGCGTAGCGGCGGAGCTTTCCGACAGGTCCGTGGAATCGCTCTTCGTGGACTTCCTGCACTACGCCAATCTGGGGCGGTTCGTCGCGGCGGAGTCGCACGCCCAGGCCCTGCTGGCTCACCCCGGTCTCAATCCGGTGGAACTTCTCGAGATCGCTGATCGACACCGAAAGAGCATGGATACGCTCCAGACCATTATCGCACACTCGACGATCGGTGACAGCGCCAGCCGCGTTCTCGAAGTTATAGAGCGAGGTCAATACGAGAAACGGAAGGACCCGAATCGCATCGCCCGGAACATACGAAGCCTCAACGGGCACGCCCAGCAGTGGCTCGTGGCTGTGCTCCACCTCATCGACTCCGGCGAGTACGCGATCCCGCCTCTCGTGCAAACGCTGCTCGATCCTGCTGAGCAGGCCCTCTGGCCTCGAGTGATCGAAGCTCTGCCAAGGCTCGGTAAGTCCTCGGTGAACCCCCTGGTGATCGCCCTCGCGGTGGATGACGAGGATGTGCGTCAGAATCTAGTGCATGCCCTCGGCGAGATCGGATACGCCCAGGCGGTTCCGTATCTCCGAAGGCTCATTGCCGCCCCGAACGTCGCCCGCGAGACCAAGGCCCGCGCCGCAGTCGCCATCCAGCGAATCGAGACGCTCGCCGGACGGGAGATTGCGGGTGCGCCGGAGGATCTCTTCTTCCACCTCGCGGAGCAATACTACGATGACGGCGAGGTGGTCCGCGCCGACCCCCGTCTGGACGAGGCCAACATCTGGTACTGGGATCGTGATGCCGGGGCATTATCGCCGGTGGTCGTCCCTCGACGGATATTCGGTCCGGTTATGGCCATGCGGTGCTGTGAGGAGGCCTTGCTCCTCAAGAACGACCATGCCGGCGCGATCGCCCTGTGGCTCGCGGCCAACACCCGGCGTGAGGCCAGGCTCGGAATGGATACCGAGAGCGGTGACCCCAACGAGACCGGGGATGTCGATCCCACTCGCCCCGACCCCTTCCCCAGAGCGCTGTACTTCACGCAGGCAGCCGGCCCGCGGTACGCGCACTTGGTGCTCGGGAGAGCGGTAAAGGAGGCGGACTCGGCCGTGGCCCTAGGCGCGATTCGGGCTCTTCGCATCACCGCGGGAGAGACGTCGCTCATCGGCAATGCGGATTCCACGCAGCCGCTGGCGCAGTGTCTTCGCTTTCCCGATCCGGTGGTTCGGATCCGAGCGGCCATTGCCCTCGGCGCCGCGTTGCCAAGGTCGCAGTTCGAGGATTCACAGTTCGTTATTCCCGTTCTCGCGGGGGCTCTGACACAGACCGGTCGTGAGCAGGTCCTGGTGGTCGATTCGGACCAGAACAACGTGAACCGGGTGGTCAGCGCCCTGCGCGACGGTGATCGCGATGTGATCGGTGAGACGAGTTTCTTCAAGGCGCTCGAGCGAGTTCGGACCGAGTTTCAGACGCTTTCCGGTGCGTTCATCGGCGTAGGCACAGGCGACTCGGGCGCCGGCCAGGCGATCCGTGGTTTGCGCTCTGAGTTTCTCTTCGCCAAGACGCCGGTCGTACTCCTGAGCAAGGAGGGATCGTTGGCGGCCGAGCAGCTCGCACGCGGTGACACCTACGTCGAGGTGATTGATGCGGGTGCAGGGGATACCGACCTGGAGGAGGCGCTCGAGCGCGTCCGGGCCCGGACGGATCAGGCTCCGCTGGATTCGGATCTTGCTTTGTCATTGGCTCTCGAGACGGCTGAGACCTTGCGCGGGATCGCCGTTGACGGGCGTACGGTTTACGACGTGAGCGCGGCTACACCGGCGTTGATCGGGGCACTGTCATCGTCCGACGAGCTTCTGCAGACGACGGCCGCCTCTGTTTTGGCCTTGGTGCCCGAGTCCACGGCGCAAAGGGCTATCGCCCATGTAGCTCTCGATTCCAACCAGCCCGAGTCGCTTCGAATAGCGGCGTTTGGCTCACTGGCTGAGTCCGCGAAGAGCAACGGCGGACAGCTCGAGGACGCTCAAATCACGGCGTTGGTCCGTATCGCCCGAGATGACGCCAATCTGGTGATTCGCACGGCTGCAAGCCAGGCCCTCGGGGCGATCAATCTCGCCGGTAACAAGGCGAGCGACATCATCCGCAGCCACTACGGAGGATAGGCGCGCCTCACCGTGCTGGCGGTCCATCGGCTTCCACATTCTGGATGACCTGTCCCTACAGGGCATCCACCGCCCCACCCGGGAAGAACACGGCTCAGCCACGGACAAGCTCATCGGGCGCCGGAAGCAAGCTCACGGCACTTGGTCGACCGAGGGTCTATCTGATAATCACGGTTCCGGTTCCGCTGAGTGTGACCCGGCGGTCGAGCACCAACGGCGAACTCTCGTCATATGTTCCGGGCGTGATGAAGAGCAGGCTTCCCGGATCGGCGTTGTCACTCGCATCCTCCACGCGTCCGAACGGCGCGGAGCACGTGCCGAACTCGTTGCCGGACCCAACCTCGTCGACATAGACCATCTCTCCCGACACACACGCCTCGGGAATGGCCGGGGGCTGTGGGCATACGCCCATTTGCCTTGCGTATGCCGGAATCTCATCGGAGCTGATACACCTGCTGATGGGCAATTCGTCCAATTGCGCCGTTCGACGGCGCGTAGTGTCGTGGATGTTTCCCCATTCGTCGAAGTCCCGCAAGACCTGGAGCCCGCTGGTCGCGCCGCACCATCCGAAGGCGTCTTCGTTCAGATCGTGATCGACAATTCCGTCGACTACACCGTCGCAGTTGAAGTCCACGGAACGCATACCGGTACCGTGAGGTTCGGACAACGCGGCTTCGTCGAGCGTACACATCGTGCCATGGGAATAATCCAGATTCTTGAACAGAGATAGCCCTTCGTGCACGAGCCCCTGGCACTCCAGGTTTGCCCGGACACCTCTTAACTGATAAAAGTAACTCATCACGCTGGGTAGGTTCAGAGGTCGCGGTCCTATCATCTCCGGATCTTCGTCGGGGTTGCCACAGGGCGCGGCCGCCCCGCAGTGGTACAGGCCGAGATTGTGTCCGAATTCGTGCGCCAAGGTCGCGGCGCGATCCCACGGCGTACCTATGTCATTGTCAAAATCACCCAGTGACACGATGAAATCGTCACCGCCGATCTCCGCAACGCCCGAAGCGCCGGACACTTGACACTGGCCGTCCTCGATAAAGTGGGCGAATATGCAGTAGTGCCATCCACCTTCCCCGGCGTGGTCGAAATAATCCTGCTTGAGCTTTCCGAAGCTGCCGTTGGCGCCGGAGTAGCTGAAGATTCGGCCGCAGTCATCCGGATCATTTCGCATCTGTGTGAAATGAGGAATCGCGTCGTCCACTTCGATATTGAGTACGTGTCCCTGGCAGGCGAACATCTGGACAACCGCGGCGACTTCAATGTCATTGGGGCGGTGTGAATGGCCTCCGATGCCGTCATCAACCATGTAATCGATCTCGATGTTGAACACCTCCGCCCGGGCGTTCGCCAGGCCGACTCCATACGTGGGAAGGATGAACGCAGCCACGATTCCTATTGCCGTAACAGAACCCCGCGGAACAGTGTGTTGTGTGCTGTTGTGCCTCATGCGTGATTCCTTCTCTGCTCCTCCCACGGGTGACATCAAGGTGTGATCGCCCCGATGACGGTAGGTCCGTTCCACGAGTTGATCTGCACGCGTTTCGTAAGGACGAGTCCCTGGTTGGTGGACCCGGACTTGATTACGACTATCCCGCCGTCCGGCACAGCTTCGAGTCCATCCGAAAGCACCGCAAAAGGCGTATCGAAAAGTCCCTGCTCTGTCCCAGACCAGCCGAAGTCGACCCAGTAACGTGTCGTGCGGAAACGGGCGACTGTTATGCGCGAGCTGTTGATCGTGGATGCGTTGTGGGCCTCGCCCGGGCTGCCGATGGGTACGCCCGTCGCGGTGTCGTCATGACTCAGGTTCGGGTTGGAGAATTGCCCAAAACGCTGCCACGTATTCTCGGCGTCGTCGTAGGCCATGATCGTACTCCAACCCCGGGTGTTTCCCACGAAGTGATAGCCGTACGAGTACGGGTAAAGGCCATCGACACCGGCGTTATCCCGGTCGTGAGCACAGCCCTGATTGTGGCCCACCTCGTGGGCCAGCGTCCAGTTGTCGGCTGAGCATTCGCGGCTGACGACGCTGAACGCGAGATACTCGAAATCGGGCGACAGTTCCTGCATTACCGGAGCCATCCCGCACGTCTTGTTGCCCAGGATGTCCGGATCAGTGTCTTCGACGATCAGGCTGACGAAGTCGGCGCCGAGGCGGTCGCGCAATTCGTGGATGTGGTCGAAGTAGCCGTCATCCGGAACGCCCAGCCGAACCAGATGGTCCACGTAACCGTCCCAGCCGGTGGCCTCATCGTACGTGATCTCCTCCATGTGAACGAGTCGCAAGCGGGAGGCGATAGCGCTGTCGTTGTAGGCATCGTTGGCGACATCGATGGCGAGCTGGATCTCGGCGCGGATCGCCGATGTTCCACCGGCTGCCTGTCGAGTAACGTCGCTGTAGAGGACCAGGATGTCATGTGCGCTGCCGTCGTCGGCTGAGCGGTCGTAACCAAGACTCGGATCATCAACAGCCCTAAAGGAGTCATCGTCGGTTGGCTCGCTCAGTACATCGAGAAAACGGCGAGTGCTCTCGAGTGTTGCACCGCACGATGGAAACGCGCCCGGGTCGATTTGCCGGACGACGTGCGTTCCGTCGCCGAGGCAACGTATGTGGTAAGTGCCAACCTGCCCGGCGCGAACGATCCCAACCGTCACGTTGTCGAGAACCACCAGGTTGAAGCGTCCATGCTCAACACCGTGGAGTCGCCCAGCGAGCGAGAAACCGCCGGCGTGAGTCGCGACGCGCTCGACCGTGGCGGCGAAGGTGGCGTCGTCGAACAGGTTCAGCGTCATCCGGCCGCCACCGGAATCACGGATCGCGCGAAGTCGGGCGAGGTCCACACTGACGATCCGTACACGGACATGCGCCGCTCCGGAGGGCGCCGTGGCCGGGCTGGAGGCTTCTCCAAACACTTGCCCGACGTCCGACGACACGAACCGGTTGTTCGCGCCTGCGGATGTAGTGACGAGCAGCGAGGCAAGCAGGATGGTCGCTCGCAACGCCCCCCGACGTTTGTCGATGGCGCCGGCACGCGTTCCCTCGTAGCAGTTGACCTTCATTGTGCTCTCACGCTCGCCATCGCAAAATCATGCCTCGCGTATCGTCATTGACTCAATGGCCGAGGACAACCGAGCCTCCGTAGGAATGAAGCACAACCGGGCCTGCAATCGTGTGCGGTCCCGGCGTCGAACCTGTCTTGATGAGAATCGCCTCGCCCGGGTTTGCGGCGTTTACGCTTCCCATCAACGTGCCATAGGGTTGACAGTATGAGCCGGTCTCGGCCCCCGAGTATGAGAACTCCGCCCACAGTTCATGCGTAGGTAGAGTGTTCCCTATTGCATCGATGCTGACTTGCCACGACAGGCCCGGATAGGGGTATGGCCAAGGCAGCCCCGGCGGCGGCCATCGGAGTGGCAACTGCTGTTCTAGGTGAATGAATCTCTCGACTTCAGGTGCGTCGCACACTCCACTTGGGCAGTATCCGGTAGATCCGTTGATTACCCGACCCTGGACGTTACTTCCTCCGCAGAATATCGGACAACCGGTAACCTCGAGTTCGGGCGGTTCACCCGGTGCCCAGTTGCAGCTCCCGGCTCCCTGTCCAGAGTAAGGAGTGGGTAACGACGCCAGGATCGAGTTGTACCTGGCCGCCAACCGCGTGGCGATGCCGTTGGGCACGGCACTCGAGCTGCAGTTCCCGCCGGTACCCGTTCCGCCGCTTATCTGGGCGATCGATGTGCCCTCGGCTGACGAGCACGCCCCGAAACCATGTACGCTGATCGACACCAAGTCTGGAAGCTGGTTGTGCACTTCCGTGCTCGCAACCTGGAAGAAGTTCTCCGTATAGTGGGCTGCGTCCGACTCACGGTATGGTCCCGTGCCGCCGCACGCACTCGTCTCTCCGCCGCATCCCGGTGCGGCGTTTGAACAGCGGGTAATACCGGTTACCTGAAGGAACGTAGTCTGAAGCTCCAGGAAAGCGGCTATGCTCTCGGGCCAGGTTCCGTCATCGGTCTTCGCATGGGGTACCTGAAGGTTGATAGCTCGGCGAGAGTGCGGATTATACACATAAGTTCCCAAGCCCCGGCACGGTTGCTCTTCGAAACTACTCCAACTGAAGCATGCGATCCCCGGACAGAGGTGTTCTATGAGAACGTAGTAGACACAACCCGTCCCCGTGTCGGTGAATCTAACCAGGTCATAGAGCAACCAGTCCGCGAGGTCGGCGGCAGACTGGTAGTCGTCCGCCAGGAGGTCGGCGATGACCTGTTGCCAATCGTTCATATCCGCCTGTGACGGCTCCTGAAAAGCCTCCGTGCCAGCCGGCGGAATGCAAATGTCGAGAAGATAGGACTCGAGGTTGCCGGATAGCACACGGTA